>SXXD01000220.1 GCA_005789685.1 Burkholderiales bacterium | reverse complement strand
AGGTATAGCGTTTGTTGCGCAAATTGTTTTTCATTTCGCGCAAAGCAGGTTGCAAGGTCTCACCAATGCGCAGCGCCACGGTGGTGGCCAAAATGTCAATGATCAACAAATGCATCAGCCTTGAAACCATGGGGCTGTAGCGGTCGTAGCTTTCAGGGTGATCGGCTGTTAAATGAATTTGGCCTGCTGTCGCCAAGGGCGAACCACTGGCCGTGATCACAATGGTGGTAGCGCCGCGCTTTTTTGCGATGTCGCAGGCGTCCATCAAATCACGTGTTCTGCCTGAGTTCGAAATGACCACCGCACAATCGCCTTGGCCCAGCATGGAGGCGCTCATCACTTGCATGTGGCCGTCGCTGTAGGCAATGGTGTTCATGCCCAATCGAAAAAACTTGTGCTGAGCGTCTTGCGCCACAATGCCCGAATTGCCCACACCATAAAACTCAATGCGCTTGCCAGTGCTGTGCGTTTGGGCCAAGGCCTGAACGGCTTGGTCTAGCGCGGAGGCAGAGGCGTCGTTGCGGTATTTCAAAAATGCCGCCACTGTGTTGTCAATCACCTTCACCATCACGTCGGTGGTTTTGTCGTCGGCGTCTACGCTGCGGTGAATGAAGGGCACGCCTTCGCTCACACTGCCAGCCAGTTTGAGTTTGAAATCAGACAGGCCGTCGTAACCCACGCTTCTGCAAAATCGCACCACGGTGGGTTTGCTCACATGTGCACGATCTGCCAGTTGTGTGACTGGTAAATTGGCAAAAGCACGCGGGTCTTGCAACACCAATTTGCCAACGCGTTGTTCAGCAGGGGCCAATGAAGGCAGTGAAGCTTTGATGCGGTCAAGCATGGTTTAAATTTCCTCTGACCAACAAAATCCGTCACGTGCAATCATGGCGCTTGAAGCACTGGGGCCCCAAGTGCCTGCGGCGTAATGACGAGGTCCTTGCGTGTCTGCAGCCCAGTGCTGAAGAATGGGCTCAACCCAGCGCCAGGCTTCTTCTTGCTCGTCACTTCGAACAAATAAATTTAAACGGCCATCGAGGACATCTAGCAGCAAACGCTCGTAGGCACCCACGCGCTCACTGCCAAAACGTTTGTCAAAATCGAGATCGAGGTGAACCGGACTGAGCTGCGCCGATGCTTGCTTGCCATTTTGAAGGCGTTTGTTTTGCCCCTCAGCAAAAAGGTGCAAAGCCAAGCCATCTTTAGGTTGCAAGTGAATGATGAGTTTGTTAACACCGCCAGAGGGCGCTTGAAAAATGGCATGCGGTGTGGGCCGAAAATTGATTTCAATGTAGCCTTCGCGCGATGCCAAGCGTTTTCCTGTTCGAATGTAGAAAGGGACGCCGGCCCAACGCCAGTTGGCAATTTCAGTTCGCAGTGCGACAAAAGTTTCGGTGCTACTGTTGGCGTTGACACCGGTTTCTTCGTTGTACCCAGGAACAGCGTGGCCATTCAAATTGCCTGAACTGTATTGGCCGCGCACCACGTGTTGGCTCAGAGTTTCTGGGGTCCAGGGCTTTAGGGCGCGCAGCACTTTGAGCTTTTCATCGCGAATGGCATCGGCATGCGCATTGATGGGCGGCTCCATGGCAATGGCGCACAACAATTGCAGTGCGTGGTTTTGCACCATGTCGCGCAGTGCGCCGGTTTTTTCATAAAACGCACCGCGTTTTTC
Source organism: Burkholderiales bacterium (assembly GCA_005789685.1). Lineage (GTDB taxonomy): Bacteria > Pseudomonadota > Gammaproteobacteria > Burkholderiales > Burkholderiaceae_C > Limnohabitans_A. The sequence continues at coordinate 3,870 of SXXD01000220.1, read as the reverse complement.
AACGCCGAGTTCTTCCGCAATGGTGATCTGAATGTTGGCAATGTGTTCGCGGCGCCAAAGCGGTTCAAACAAGGCATTGCCAAAGCGCAAGGCAAACAGGTTTTGCACCGAAGGCTTGCCCAAGTAATGGTCAATTCGAAAAATCTGGCCCTCTCCAAAAACCTTGCGCACGCTTTGGTTAATGGCGCGGTTGGATTGGAGGTCATGGCCCAAGGGTTTTTCCAACACGATGCGTGTTTTGGGTGTGTTGAGTTTGGCCACGGCCAGTTGATCACACACGGTGTTGAACAAGCTAGGCGCAGTGGCCAAATACATCACGACGTGATCTGTTTCGCGCTCTGCCAGTCTTGCCGCTATCTTGGCGTAGTCGGCGGGGTTAGACAAGTCCACACGCTCGTAATGCAACATGGCCTTAAAGCGTGCAAATTCTTCATCATTGGGGCGCTTGGCACCCTCGACCTGCTCAAAACGCGATTGAATGAGCGTGCGGTATTGCTCATCTGTCATGCTGTCGCGGGCAACGCCAATGATTCGGCCTCCCTCGGGCAGGGTGCCGTGGCGGAATGCTTGAAACAGGGCGGGCATCAATTTGCGCCAAACCAGGTCGCCCGTGCCGCCAAAAAAGACCAAATCAAAAGACATGTTCATTTGTTACATAAAAATGAGTTTGTAATGTAACTTTGTTTCATCGATAATTCAAGGATTGAATTAATTTAATTGCCATGAACCAACTCGACGCGCTCAAATCACACACCACCGTTGTGGCTGACACTGGTGACTTCAAACAATTGGCCCAGTTTCAACCGCAAGATGCGACGACCAACCCGTCGCTCATCTTGAAGGCTGTTCAAAAACCCGATTACGCGCCTTTGCTTTCTGAGTCAGTTGATGCGCACAAAGCTCAGCCTTTGGATGTGGTGATGGACCATTTGTTGGTGCGCTTTGGCTGCGAAATTTTGAAGACCATTCCAGGTCGTGTGTCTACGGAAGTGGATGCGCGTTTGAGTTTTGACACTGCGGCCACCTTGGCGCGTGCGCGCCGTTTGATGAGCCTCTATGAAGCGCAAGGTATTTCTCGACAACGTGTACTGATCAAAATTGCGGCCACTTGGGAAGGCATTCAAGCTGCTGCTGAATTAGAGCGTGAAGGGATTCACACCAACCTTACCTTGTTGTTCTCTTTTGCACAGGCGGTGGCTTGTGGTCAAGCCAAGGTGCAGCTTATTTCGCCGTTTGTGGGGCGCATTTATGACTGGTATAAAAAAACGGCTGGTATTGCTTGGGATGAGACCTTGAATGCAGGCGCCAACGACCCCGGTGTGAAGTCTGTGCGCGCCATTTACAACTACTACAAAAGAAATGACATTGCCACTGAGGTGATGGGTGCAAGCTTTCGCAACGTGGGTCAAATTGTGGCCTTGGCAGGTTGTGATTTGCTCACCATCAGCCCAGATTTGTTGGCTTTGCTGTCCGCCAACGAAACTGCTTTGACCGCTTCGCTTGACGCCCATGCCGCCAAAGGCATGGACTTGCCTTTGGTTCAATACAACGAAGCAGGTTTCCGCTTTGCGCTGAACGAAGACGCCATGGCCACTGAAAAATTGGCCGAAGGCATTCGGGCTTTCTGTGTCGATGCGATCAAGTTAGAAGGCTTGATGCTGGCGGCGCAAAAGGCTTAATGCGTAGCATGAAGAAATTAGGCTGAAAGGGTCAATATGCGAGCTGATCAAACTGCGGCATGGAAAAACTTGGACGAACATGCCAAGGCGTTTTCTAGCTTTGATTTGCGCATTGAATTTGCGCGCGACGCTGTGCGCGCAGTGCACTTTAGTCAAGAGGCGCCCGGTTTGTTTGCTGACTTATCAAAGAATCATTGGGATGCCAAGGTGGAGGCACAGTTGTTGGCCTTGGCGCAGCAAACTGGCTTATTGGCGCACCGCAATAGCATGTTCCGAGGCGATGCCATCAACACTACAGAAAATAGAGCGGTGATGCATTGGTTGTTGCGCCAGCCTGTTCAAGGGGCATCTTATGAAGCACTGCCTCCTGCTTTGAAGCTGCCTTTGAAAGATGTGAACGACACCTTGAATGCCATGTTGGCGTTTGCTGAAAAAATTCGCGCAGACGAGCACATTACCGATGTGGTGAACATTGGTATTGGCGGTTCTGATTTAGGCCCGCAGATGGCTGTGATGGCGTTGCAGTCTTTTGCCATGACGGGCAAACGCTTTCACTTTGTGTCCAATGTGGATGGCCATGAGCTCTATGCGGTATTGCAAGGCTTGAAGGCTGACAGCACCTTGTTCTTGGTAGCGTCCAAAACATTCACAACCTTGGACACCATGACCAACGCGGTGTCGGCCAAGCGTTGGTTTGAAGCGCAAGGCGGCACGAATGTGTCGCTTCACTTTGCGGCGCTCACCACCAATGTGGAAGCTGCTGGAAAGTTTGGCATTCAAACTTGCTTTGGCTTTTGGGATTGGGTGGGCGGCCGTTATTCCTTGTGGTCGGCCATTGGTTTGCCCTTGGCCATTGCCATTGGGGCAGAAAACTTTCGCGCGTTTCTGGCAGGTGCACATGCTATGGATCAGCACTTTTTGAATGCCGAACCTGCGCATAACTTGCCTGTGCGCTTAGGTCTGCTGGATGTTTGGTACCGCAACTTTTTGCACTGTACCAGTCGCTGCATTGCGCCGTATCACAGCGCCTTAAAACGCTACCCAGCTTATTTGCAGCAGCTTGAAATGGAGAGCAATGGCAAGCAGGTGGATCATGCGGGACAAACTTTGCCATATGGCACCTCGCCCGTTTTATGGGGCGAGCCAGGCACCAATGGACAGCATGCATTTTTCCAAATGCTGCACCAAGGAACCGATGTGGTGCCGCTCGAATTTGTGGCTGTTAAAAACGCCACCCATGCTTTGCCTGATCACCAAGCTTTGTTGTTGTCCAATGCGCTGGCGCAGGCGCAAGCTTTGATGCTGGGCAAGACACATGCGAATGGTCACAAAAACTTTGCAGGTAACCGTCCTAGTACATTTATCTTGCTGGAAGACTTAACGCCCTTCAATTTAGGTGCATTGATTGCACTGCAAGAACACCGCGTGTTTGTGAGCGGTGCCGTGTGGGGCATCAACAGCTTTGACCAATGGGGTGTGGAGCTGGGTAAGGTGTTGGCCAAAGACATTCATGCGCGCATTTTGTCGGGTGATGTAGCGGGTTTGGATGCTTCTACGGCACAGTTGTTGAGCAAAATTCGATAGGCTCTTTTTTGTCAGTTGGGCGCTCAATTGCATCGCCTGAGTTGAGAGCGACGAAAAAAAACCCTGCAATTTCTTGCAGGGTTTTTAGAGAGAAATCAAAAGTCTTTTCAGACCTTTGAAGCAGCGAGCAATTACATGCCCATGCCGCCCATGTCAGGCATGCCACCGGCGCCAGATTCCTCTTTTGGTGCTTCTGAAATCATGCACTCTGTGGTCAACATCAAAGAGGCCACGGACGCTGCGTTTTGCAAAGCAGTGCGTGTCACTTTGGTGGGGTCTAAAATGCCCATTTCAATCATGTCACCGTAGGTGTCGTTGGCAGCATTAAAGCCGTAGTTGCCTTTGCCAGCCATGACAGCGTTAACAACAACTGATGGTTCGCCACCTGCGTTGTACACGATCTCGCGCAAAGGCGCTTCGATGGCTTTCAACACCAGCTTGATGCCAGCTTCTTGGTCAGCGTTGTCACCTTTGATGGTGCCAGCGTTTTGACGAGCGCGCAGCAATGCCACACCACCGCCAGCCACACTGCCCCTGGAATTTCGGAGGCGGCGGTGGAGCCTGGGAAGCCGTACGCGACGACGCCGAAGAGGAGGAGGCCGTTCCT
>SXXD01000219.1 GCA_005789685.1 Burkholderiales bacterium | reverse complement strand
AATCGTCAAATTGAACATGCCAAACCGAGCCGTCTACAGGCAAGGCCAAGGTGTATTGCCATTGAAAAGCATTGCCTTTTGTTTGGCCAAAAGCCGTGCCCACCACATCGTCTGCGCGGCCTTCGTATCGGCCATTGGGCAAGGCCTTCAAGCGCCAGATCCTGCGCTCTTTTGTACCATCTGAATACAAAAAGGCTTCATCCAGTACGCCTTCATCACCTTGCCACTTGCAATCCATGACCACGGTGAATCTTTTGACCACGCGACCGCTTCGATCGGTGAAGAGCCCCCATGCATCCACCGTTCCATTGAAGTACGTGCGCAAATCTAAAACAGGCGTTTGGGCCGCATAGTCAGAAATTTGAGGGCCCGCACAAGCCGATAACGCCAGCGCACTGCCAGCGGCCAAACCAAACGTGCTTGCACGCGCTAGAAATGGCACGCTCAAGCCTTGTGTCATATTTTGTAACCACAGTCGTCTGTTCATCCATCACTCCTAGATGCCGGCTGCTGCGCCGACGGTTGAATCCAAAACACAAACAACACGGCCAATGCCAAGAGCTTCAGCACACATGGCAATACACCATAAGCCAAAGACAAAGCCCTCAAACCTTCTGCAGTTTGAGTGCCTGGCGAGTAACCCCAATAGGAAAGCAGGGGCAAACACAGGCCGGCGGCCAAAGCCAAATTCAATTTGCTGGCCAGGTTCCACCAGCCCAAATAAAGCCCTTCCGCACGACCTCGATGACCCAGCTGGTCAATCACTCGGTTCAGCAAGGCAGCAGGCACCACCAAGTCTGCGCCCAAGGCGATGCCTGATGCCAGACAAATCGCCAAAAAAGCGATTTCGTCGCCTGGGCCTAAAAAAACAACGCTGCCAAAGCTCATGATGGCCAAGGCCATTCCAATCAACCATGCCTTGGCCAAGCCTTGTCTCCGCACAAGCTTGAGCCACAAGGGCAATGACAGCGCGCCTGATAAAAAGTAGACGCCTAAAAACAAGGGCGACATGGCAGCAGATGCCTGAATTTGATCTTCAATGAAAAACATGACCAGCCCTGCAGGCACGGCACTGGCAATGCCATTCAACAAGAACACCCAAAGCAGTTTGCGAAAACTGACTTGCCTCAGTGGCAGGTAATTGTCTTTGTCTGAAAGCTCAGCTTGGCTGTCTTTCTGAATGAGTGTTTGAAGCAGCACACGTGACCAAGCCACCAGGCCCAAAAACAGCATCAGGCCCAAAAAAGCAGTGGTTGAGAGCCATCCGGCCATCACGGGCAACGCGGATGCGATGACAACACCCGCCAAGCCTGCGCCTTCGCGCCATGCGACAACCCGGCTTTGTTGGCTTGCGCCGCCGCCCAGTCTTGAGGCCCACGCTTGATGAAGGATGCTGATCCCACTGTAGCCAAGGTGGCAAAAAGTCACCCACACACCCACCCAGATGACATAGTCAAAAGGGTCTGTGAACGTGGGCGGAAAAAAGAGGGCTGCAAATGACAACAACAAACCCGTTGCATAGGCGAAGGCCGCGCCCAACACACTCAAAGAAGAGCGCAAGTAAAGCGCATCGCTCAAGCGTCCTAGCATGGGGTCTACCAAGGCATCTATCAAACGACTGAACAGCAACACGGCCCCCAAACTTGTCAAAGGCACGGCAAACTGGGTGGCATAGAAATGCGGCAAATTCACGTACATGGGCAACGCCACAAAAGCCAAAGGCAATGCCAACAAGCCATAGCCCATGCTTTGCTTGTGCGTGATGTTTTCAAGTGCGCTCATAGGCCCTTCAACCAAGCTTGCCGAATAGCAGGCGCCGCGGTTGATTCGTGCAACCAAATTCCAAAAAACAATTGCGCAAACAACGGATCTTCTATGCGGCCAATTACTTTGTCGTTCAAGAAAAATTCTGTGCCTGCGTTAGGGGTATAGGCCGCCTGAAGTCGGTCTGCTTTTTGAACATTGGGAAAAATACCCAACATAGCTTTCAGCCACATATTTTCTTGATCACGCGAGAAGGCGCCTACTTTGCGCATTTCATCAATGGACCTTTTTGAAATGGCCGCGCCTTCCAGACTTCTTAAGTAAGACAACTCCAAAACGAAGGCGTGCGCTGAATAACTTGCCATGGAAAAGCCGGGGCGCACCCATAGACGCGCGTCATAAATGTCAAAGCCCCACACGCTCAAGCGCTGTTGGGGCAAGGGTTGAACCCCAGGCAGCAAGGCGGGTGAGGCATGTACCAAGTTCAAAGCCAAGTGGCATGCGACCAAGGCAAGGCCAACTGAAAAATAACGCTGACGGCGAAGTGCAAACATGTCAATGTTTTTTCTGCAAGGTGAACTGAATCACATCCGTGTTGGCCTCATCAAATGCAGCCTCGCAATAAGCCAAATAGAACTCCCAAAGGCGCAAAAACTGGGTGTCAAATCCCAACATCAAGACTTGCGCCTCTTGGGCCATGAAGTCGTGGCGCCAGCGTCTTAAAGTTTCTGCGTAATCGGGCCCAAATTTCAGTTCGTTGATCACCTCTAAGCCTGCCAAGCGGGCTTGTCTTCTGAACTCTGAAGGGCTTGGCAAACACCCTCCAGGAAAAATGTACTGTTGGATAAAGTCTGTCGACTTCAAATAACGATCAAACAGCGCATCGTCAATCACGATGCTTTGAATGCAAGCTTTGCCGCCGGGCTTCAATTGTTGGCTCACGGTTTTGAAATAGGTTGGCCAGAACTCTTTGCCAACGGCTTCAATCATTTCAATTGAGCAGATGGCATCGTACGGGCCGTCATCAATGTCGCGGTAATCTTGCAAGCGCAAGTCTGTTTTTTCAGATTTGCCATTCCACTTCATTCGCGCATTGGCAAAAGCCAGCTGCTCTGTCGACAATGTCACGCCGGTCACACTGGCGCCAAAATCCATTGTGGCCATTTCGGCCAGAGCACCCCAACCACAGCCAATTTCCAGCACCCGCGATCCCACGCTAACATCGGTCATGCGCAGTGCGCGTCGAACCTTGGCGCGTTGTGCATCGCCCATGCTTTGCTTGTAATCACCTTCAAACAAGGCCGAAGAGTAGTTCATGGTGCCATCTAACCAAAGCTCATAAAACGCATTACCCAAGTCGTAATGCGCATGAATGTTTTTTCGGCTATTGGCCTTGTGATTGCGATTGAGCAAATGCTTGATGCGGTAGGCCATTCGGCCCCACCACGTGCCAAAAATCAACTCGTCAACCACGCGTCTGTTTTGAATCATGACCCGCAGCAAGTCGCTCAATGAGGGCGTGCTCCAATCGCCGGCAATGTACGTCTCTGCAAAACCGATGTCGCCCGACTTCAGGCTGGCCGTGAAGACGTTCCAGTTTTGAAGGCTGATGGCGGCGTGAAGGGTTGAAGACTTCCCAAATACTTTGGTGCTGCGGTCTGGAAACTGGACTGTCAAAGTGCCGTGTTCCATTTTTTCAAGCAATTGCAAAACTCTGCGAACTGCCATGGGGGCAGACTGAAGTTCAAATGACGTGCTGGTTGAAGGGCTGGTGTTCATGTTCAGCTGATTTTGGAAATAATCGTTGAAGACGCTTGTCCGCGTGAAACCAATTCAGAGGGTGGTTCTGGCTTGGAAAAGAAAGGCACGCGTTTAAGCCAAAGTAAAAGGGCATGCCAGTGAATGCGAAGCATCACGGCAAATGTGAAGAGGGGATAGCGCCAAAAAGTACGCCGAATTTCCGCGCGTGTGGCCGGCTGCAAAACGCCGCTGATGCTGGTTTGAATCAAGGGGCCGTTGACATCGCCATGGTCAACCCGGGCGACAACGCGCTCAGCACCCGCTTGAAGCGTGCGCATGAACCTAAATTCATACTCCCCTTTGACATCGCAAAAAGGTGAGACGTGAAAAATTTTATGGGCGTGTTCAGTGCGGCCAAATTTCGGTTCTGGCAACAAGTAGCAATGGCGCTCACCAAAGGTGTTGTGGACCTCAGCCAAGATGGCGGCCAGCGAATTGTCAGATCGATGGCAATACCAAAAGCTGACGGGCTTGAAGGTATAGCCGAGCACTCTGGGAAATGTTTGAAGCCAAATTTCTCCCTTGGCATCATGGATGTTTTCACTTTCAAGCAGCTCTTCGATCCAAGCCAAGGCGCCACCGTTTTCGGGTTGACGGCCATCGCCATGGTCGGTATCAAAAAACGACAACAGGCCCGATCTGTTGATGGACAGTTCTGTTTGATTTGACGTGTTACTTTTTGAATGGCTGCGAGCTAAGGCTTGCAAATGCCGCATCGGCAGCATCAAAAAATAAGCGCTGTAATCAAAGGCATGTCGCGCCGGTCGCAAGCGAACATGGCGCACTTGGCCATGTCCCAAGAGTACGCCACCCGTGCTCATGCATTGACCCTCTTGAGCAGTTCTCTGGCCACCGACAGACCTGATT
>SXXD01000218.1 GCA_005789685.1 Burkholderiales bacterium | reverse complement strand
CCCATTGAATGCCGCATGTTTCGCTTCGACCTCATGAAGGGTTCGGTGCGTGACAAGCTCTGAGGCTCAAGTAGCGCAAGCTTGGGTCATCGACACCAACATCGTGCTTGATCTTTGGCTGTTTGAAGATCCCGCCACCATCCCTTTGCGCGCTGCGCTGCAAAGCGGCGCCATTTCGCACCTGGCAACCGCCAGCATGCGCGACGAGTTAGAGCGGGTGTTGGCGTATCCGCACCTTGTTAAGCGCATGGCCAGGTCCAACATTCAAGCGCAAGAAATTTTGAGCCGCTTTGACGAATACCTGTTGGCCGCAGAACCTGCGGCCAAAGCGGCCTGCACTTGCAAAGACCCTGACGATCAAAAATTCATCGACTTGGCGGTAGCCCATGCGGTGCCTTTGCTAAGCAAGGACAACGCCATTCTTTGTATGAAAAAACGTTTGTTTCAATCGGGCGTGGTGTTGAACCCTTCCGAGATGCCTGCCCTCTAAACACTGGAATACATCATGACTGCCCTTCAACCCGAAGACTTTGACGCCCTAGACGATATCTTGGATGATCTGCGAACGCGCTACGAAGAAACACCTCAGTGGGAGTTTTGTGAAGGCTTTATGGTGGCGCTCATTTGTTGCCGCCGTGTTATACCAGAAGCAGAATGGTTGCCCGTTTTGTTGGGGCTTGAAGACGATGAAGGCAGCCCAGGCTTTTCTGATGAAGCGCAGAAAGTTAAATTCTTAAGTTTGTGGCAACAACGTTACGACGAAGTCAAAAAAGCCCTAGACACAGAAATCAAAGCCCTCGACGAAGACAGCGCCTATGCACCCGAGGTCATGGATGTGCGCGGCGCCATTTCCAGCTTGTCACCTGAAGAGCGTGTGGAAATTGGAAGCGAAGAAATTCCAGCTTTTGCGCAGGTCTGGGCTCTGGGCTTTATGTTCGTTGTTGAGAATTGGCCCGATGAATGGACAGCGCCAAAAGACAAAGAATCTGCACAGTGGCACGACACTGCGCTAGAAGCCATCGTGGCACTTACCGAAGACGACACCGACGAACCTACTCTGTCCGCCCTCAGTGAAGACGGGCCTTTGAGTGTCAGTGAGTCTCGGCTCAATGTTTATGGTGAGGCCTTGTGGGCGGTCTATGACTTGCGTGAAATTTGGCGAAGTATCGGGCCTCGCGTTGTCCAAGTGATTAAAGAAGCAAGTCCAGGTCGCAACGATGTTTGCAGCTGCGGCAGTGGCAAGAAATACAAGAAGTGTTGCGGCGCCAACTAAGGCGCCTTGATCAAACCATGAACCCTCGAAGGCTTTCGACAGTGAGGTCTGGCAGTTCTTCTGGAATGAAGTGACCTGAAGGCACAACATGGCCTGACACCTCACCCGCGCATTGCGCCTGCCACAGCCGAATGGGCGCAAACATTTTGTGCACCACGCCGCGGTCTCCCCAGAGAACCAAGGTATCGCACATGATTTTTTGTTCTTGTGCGCGGCTGGCTTTATCGTGCAACAAATCAATGCCGGCACTGGCGCGGTAATCTTCGCAAGCGGTGTGCACTGCCGGCATCAAATCACCTGGCTGATCTGGCTGCAAGTTCATGCTGCGCTCGTACTCGGCCATGGCTTCGGGCTCAATGAAAGAAGTGCCGTTTGAGCCCCAGCCACCTAGCTTGGCGTGCAAGTAATGCAGCACATTGCCGCCAATCATTTTCTCGGGCAAAGGGCTGGGCTGAATGAGATGGAACCAGTGATAGTAGGCTCGTGCAAAGTCCATATCGGTTCGGTTGTACATGTCGAGTGTAGGCGCTATGTCGAGCACGCACAACTTTAAGACGCGAGACGAAAAATCAAGCGCCAGGCGGTGCGCAACACGCCCACCCCTGTCGTGGCCGCACAAAAAGAAAGTGTCCACATTGAGTTGATCAAGTAAGCCCACGACATCTTGCGCCATAGCGCGCTTACTGTAGTTGCTGTGATCGGGTAAGCCAGGCGCATGAGACGAGTCGCCATAGCCGCGCAAATCGGGCAAGACCAATCGATAGTCATCTTTCAGGGCTTGCGCCACACGGTGCCACATGACATGTGTTTGCGGAAAACCGTGCAACAAGACCAAAACTGGCTTGTCCATTTGATTCAACCAATTGGCAGATAGGCGCGAGCACACCACGACACCGTTCACATTGAACTGTCTTTTCTCAAAACCATCAAACCAGGTGCTGATTGCTTCTGTGGTGGTGGCGTCGTTTGTGCTCATGACGGTATTTTCTCTCAGTTATCCCATTGGAGCAACGCCCACTAGTTTGGCATGCAATACAAAAGTGATCAGAGCCCACAAAACCATGCCACCGAACAATGCAATAAGGGTGGCAAACAGATTGGGCTTAAGGGGTGTATCTTCAATGGCATCAGGGTTTTGAACTTGCTCGCGGTCGCGCGCACGGGCAGACCTGAAATTCAAAACAGCCCAAATTAAAAAAGAGCCAAACAAGACAAGATCGGCCAAATTACCGTTCGCAAGCAGGTGCGACAAAGCCCAAACCTTGACAGACAAAACCATCGGATGCCCCAAACGCATTTTGAAATGGTTGCGAGGGATATAGGTTGCCATTAAGAGAATGCTTGAAAACAGCATCAAGAGCAAGCTGATGTGTTTGGTAAAAATGGGTGGATTCCAAAGCGCCACAGTTTGCAGCCTTGCTTCGCCATAACCCACCACCAACAAATAAAATCCCAAAATTGAGACAAGGGCGTAAACACCCTTAAATGTTTTCTCGCCATACGCTTCAATGGTTTGATTTCGCCAGCCATCTGCCCAGATGCGAACAGAGTGCGCGCCTAAAAACAAGACCAGGCCCAATATCAACTGTGTCATTTGAAATCCTTTATGCCGTTTGAAGTCACATTGTCTAAGAATTCAAAGCCATCATTTGTTTCTGGAGAATAGACTTTTGCACCTTGCCCAAAGCACTTTTAGGCAGTTCGTCCAGAAAGACGACTCGGCGTGGCAATTTAAAGCGTGCAATCTGAGCTTCTAAGTGGGTCTTCACCGCTGCTTCAGAAAGATTTTGCCCTGCCGCCGTAGAAGCACGAACCAGCACCAAAACAGGCACTTCACCCCAACGTTCATCGGGCAAGCCCACCACAGCACATTCCAGAAGCCCTGGAAAAGCGGCCAACGCATTTTCAATTTCTGCAGGGTAAATGTTTTCACCCCCTGAAATAATCATGTCCTTGTTGCGACCCACAATTTGCAGGCACCCCTGTGCATCCAAATACCCCATGTCGCCGGTGTCAAACCATCCGTCGTTCAAACCCTCTTTGGCAGCTTGAGTTGCAGCACACCAATAGCCTCGCATGAGGTTGGTTCCGCGAACGCGCACCTCGCCTATCTCACCCTGTTTCACTGCACGCCCTTCAGAGTCTATCAATTGCAGTTCTAATTTGGCATGAGGCCAGCCTGCAAAGCCAATTCTTTGAACTGCATCCCGGAACTTCAAAATCACACTCACCGGACCAGTTTCTGTGGTGCCATAGATTTGACCGACTGGCACACCTCGCTCATGAAATTTTTCTAGATAGGCTTGTGGCAAGCTTGACGAACCCGCCATGATGCCTCGCAAACTTGTCAAATCAGCAGCAGACCATTGTGCGTTTTCCAATACTGCTCGCATCGTGGCAGGCACCAGCAGCGACAGTGTGGGGCGCTTGGCAACTTCCACATTTGAAACCGCATGGAGCCATGCTGAAGCATCAAAGCGTGGATGCAAATGGACAGAGACACCCGCAAGCAATGCAGGCAAAGTTTGGATGCACAATCCACCCACATGAAACATGGGCAAGGTCGACAACACAATGTCTGTCGCATTGAACTCGTGCGCCTCGTCGCTGGCTTGGGCATTGGCCAGCAAACCTGCTTGCGTGTGAACTGCACCTTTTGGCAGGCCCGTGGTGCCGGAGGTGTAAACCAAAAGCACATCTGCGTCGTCGTTGACAACAGGCAGTGCTAGGTTTTTTGACGAGGGACTCGCAATTAAACTTTCTAATTGAAAACATGGGGGGCCCGCTTTCGACAAACTTATAGCAGCGTCAGCGTGCATTTCGTCATGCATCAAAATATCCGGCTTTGCATCTTGAAGCACCGATTGCAATTCAGCCAATGCCAGCCTAAAGTTCAGTGGCATGAAAATCAAGCCCAATCTGGCGCAAGCCACCAAAGTGACCAGCTGAAGTTCGTGGTTCAAGCCCAGCCAAGCCACGCGTTGGCCAACTTTCAAGCCATGGGTGCTTTGAAGGTGCCCCGTCACGCGCTCCACACGTCGCCAAAATTTGGCAAAGTCAAAATCTTCTGTTTGACCTGGCATGCCAAATTGAATTGCCAACTTGTAAGATTGGCTTTTGGCAAGCTCACAAAAGCGTTCGGCAATTTTGGAACTTTCGTTCATTCGTCTTTTTCGCCCGCTTCGTACAAGGTTTCGCGGCCTAAGCGATCTAAGCAAAGTTCGGCTGTCCAAGGCAGCATCAAAGAACCGCAGCGTGCATCGCGGTACAAACGCTCTAATGGCAAAGACTTGAGCATCGATTGCCCGCCACAGGTTCGAATGGCCAAGCGTGCAATGTCTTGTGCGTTTTCCATGATGGTGTACTGCGCTGCATAGGCACGCAGGCGTGACGATTTGGGAGGGTCAATTTTCGCGTCTTCAATGGCGCGCAAAAATAAATTGCGGGTTTGCTCCAGCTTCACAAACATTTCGGCCACCGCAATTTGCTTGGTTGCAAATTGGCGGCGCTTTACAGGTCCCGTACCAGGAATTTCTCCGCGCAAATAAGCCACAGTGAAATCGTAGGCTGCTTGCGCAATGCCCATGTAAGTGGGCGAGAGTGTCATGAACATGTGCGGCCAACGACTGGCCGCTTGAAAATAAACGCCCTGCGGCATCAGTGCTGCATCGTCGGACACAAACACATCTTTGAAAATCAAATTGCGCGACACCGTAGCACGCATGCCCAGTGGATCCCAATCCCCCTCCACCGTCAAGCCGGGGGCTGTGCGCGGTATGGCCAAATAAAGCGTATCGCGTCTGGACAATTCGGCATCTGGCTTTTTTTCAGTGCACAGCACGCCAAAGAAATCTGCCGCATCAGACAGCGATGCAAAGATTTTTTTGCCATTGATTTTCCAACCACCCTCCACCTTCACGGCTTGGGTGCCAAAGGGTTGTGCGCCAGCTGCCGATGCACCGCCTTCAGAAAAGGGCTGCGCATAAATGGCACCGTCGTTGACAACACGCGCAAAGTGCGACTTTTGATGCACACGGTGAAAAGCACGTTGCTCGGGGGTCATGTCTAAATCTTCAGACAACAAACCGCTCCACATCATGGTGCACACATGCATGTTGAAGGTGAGCGCCGTGGCGCCACACCAACGGCCAATCTCTGCTGACACCATGGCATAGGTAGCGTAATCTGCGCCTTGGCCCCCATGGACTTCGGGCACGCAAAGCGCTAGCAGTCCCGCAGCCTTCATGTCTTTGTAGTTTTCAAATGGAAACTGAGCGTCGCGGTCCAGTTGCGCTGCACGGGGTGCAAATTTGTTTTGACCCAAATCATGTGCTAATGCCATGAGGTGTTTTTGTTTTTCTGTGAGCGGATAGTCATCGCCACAAATAGGCATATAAGGCTTTGAAGCCACACTGGTCGTCATAAAAACATCCTCAACTCAAAAATGTCGGCTTAAAAAATTCAAAACAGCAGCATGAAACGGGGCTTCTTGCTCAAAGCTCATAAGGTGCCCCACACCTTCTATGCATTCGTATTCAGCACCTTTGATTTTTTGAGCCATGCGCCGCAACACTTCGGGCGGTGCCGTTTTGTCATGCTCACCCGCCAAGCACAAAGTGGGTACGTTGATGGTGGGCAGAGCAGCACGTTGCTCAAACTTCACCAGCGCATTTAATGATGCACGATACGTACTGGGGGGCACGGCCGACATGCAAGCATGCGCCAATGCCAAGCCTGCTGGGTATTGCGCAAGCACTGCACCTTGGGGCAACGCAAGCGGGGCCACCATGCTGGGAATTAAACGATTGGCCACATCCGCCATGGTTTGGCCTGCGTCCAAAGGTGCCAACCTTTGAGCAACAAATTGCTTTTGAAAATCACCGTCTTGTTGACCAAATGCGGGGCTGCTTGCAGCAATGACCAGACCTGCAATGCGCGATGGACAGCGGGTGAAGACTTGCAAAGCCACCATGCCGCCCATGCTGTGACCCACTAAGACTGCTTTTTCAAGCTTAGCTGCATCCAACATGTCTTCCAGGGATGCCGCCAAACTTTCAAAACTGAGCGTGCCGTCCAGTTGGCTATCGCCATAACCCGGCATGTCCCAGGCCAAAGCTCTGAAGCCCTGCTTTGCAAAAAAATCAACAGACGATTGAAAGCCTTTTTTTCCGCCACCAATGCCATGCAAAAAAACCAAGGTGGTTTTGGCCGCGTGGTGGCCAGCCTCAATCCAAACCGGCGCGAGAGAACTCATGACGCTGCGCTTTCAAAAACGCCTTTCACCAACTCACCCTCTTGCACCACAAACTGATCATCCAAGGCAATGCTGCAATGGCGCATGGGCAAATCAAAGTGTCCTAAAGTGTGGCGACCCGCCACTTCATTGGCACCTGTGGAATATAAAAAGTTTCCAGCGAAGGCTCGCAACTCAGTGCCATTGCAATCGCGTTTGTCATAAAACGTCATGGCATCCCAACGCGCCGCGGGGTTTAAACCAAAACCCACGTGCGACACAGCACATGCATCGCGATGGCCTTCTTTGTCAATCCATGCTTGGTAATAAGAGCGCATCATGTCTACGTCCACGCCCTGGCCTTCAATGCGCACAATGGTGTCGTTTTCAATGGTGAGGTGAATGGTGTCGCGCAGGTAGCGCTTGAAGGTGAGATTCACATCACCTGGCGCCATGACCAAAATGCCATTGACACTGCCAGCAGCAGGAAAGGCCAAAGCCAAACCACCCGGCCAATGCGACACCATGCCTGGCTTGGCACAAAAGCCCCAAACGCCCCCCACCACAGCAGACTTTAGTTGAATGTTCAAATCAGTGCCGACTTTAGAAGTGACATGCATGTGCTGTGTACCGCGAAGTTTTTTCATGGCATTGCGCACCACAGCCTCAAGTGCAGGATTGGGTACGGTGCGTTCCAAGATTTCTGGGTGCTCATTGGAAATCATGAACAAGCGCGGCACCACACCATCGGCACCTTTCAAGATTGTGGGTAATTCAGGCGCATGCAACATGCCCTCTACCGTGCAATCAATGATCAAATGAGCGCGCTGCAGGGCCGCCACAACGGGCGCCAAGTTTTGAATCACATCGGTGGCACCCGTCGATCTGATGGGCGCGGGTGCGTTTAATGCCGGCGTCGGTAAACACACTTCGAACACTTTGGCGCCCATTTGCTGCAAGGCAAGCCTGGCCAAATCAACATTGACGCGCCTCGACTGGCTTTCAGTCAACAAAGCGACTACTTCGTTTGGCTGAACTTTGCACAATGCAAAAGTACGCTCAAAAGCAGCCAACCAACGGTGTTCAATTTGCTCAATTAGCATCTCTATTCCTTGCGATACCAGCCCCGTGAGAAGATGGGCTCCAAATTCTTCAAGCAAGTTTATATGAAATTTCATACAATTACCTCATGAATTCCCCTAGTACACCCCTCGATACACAGCACTTCAAGCAAGCTCTTTCGCGCTTTCCCACAGGAGTCTCTATCATTACCACCCATCAATTGGGCGATGCCAATCCAGCAGATTGGGGGCATCAGTTTGTTGGGCTGACTGCCAGTTCTTTCAACAGCGTCTCGCTCACGCCACCGCTTATCGTCTGGAGTTTGGGTTTGAAATCGCGGACCTTGTCTTCTTTTCAAAAAGCTTCGCACTATGTGATCAATGTTTTAAGTGATCAGCAGATGCCGCTTTGCCAGCAATTTGCATTTGGCCAAGGCGACCGCTTCAATGGCGTTGAGTTTGAAACAGGCGCTGCAGGCTTGCCTATTTTAAAAGGCGCCTTGTCTTGGTTCGAATGTCGCAACCGCAGCCAATACCCCGAAGGCGACCACATCATTTTCATTGGTGAAGTTGAGGCCTGTGGCTTTGCACAAGGCACACCTTTGGTTCATCAACAAGGTGGGTTTTTTGAAGTTGGCCAAGTCAAAGCTTAAGCAATATGGCAGAGAAAGAGTTTGTCGACAGTTACTTGCCCTACCTTTTGGCAAGAGCCAGCTTCAGCATCTCCAGTGAATTTCACGCGCAAGTAGAAGCGGCTGGCTTCACAGTTTCTGAATGGCGCATTTTGGCCTCTCTGTCAGGTGTGAAGCAACGCACTGTAGGCGAGTTGGCCGACATCGTTTTGGCCAAGCAGCCCACTGTGACCAAAATGGTTTTGCGGATGGCAGACCAAGGCTTGGTCATGCGCACAGCCTGCACCCAAGATAAGCGGCAAGCTTGGGTGAGCCTCACACCCAAGGGAAAAAAGACTGTGCAGCCAATTTTAAAAAATGCAGCGCTTCATGAAAAGCAGATTCTAGAAAGCTTG
>SXXD01000217.1 GCA_005789685.1 Burkholderiales bacterium | reverse complement strand
TCTGTTTTGACGAGTTCAAATTGAAGCATGCTTCATTTTATGCTTTAGGTTGAAAGAGACTTCGAGCGTCTTAAGAGCATGGCATCGCCATAACTGAAGAACCGATACTTTTGTGCAATGGCGTGGGCATACAAAGCCATCACATGCTCATAGCCTGCAAAGGCACTCACCAGCATCATCAATGTGCTTTTGGGCAAATGGAAATTGGTGATCAAACAATCTACCCACTGAAACTCAAAACCAGGTGTGATGAAGATTTGGGTGTCGCCTTGCGCTTGACCAAACTTGGCCCAAGACTCCAAAGTTCTGACCGAAGTGGTACCCACCGCCCATACTTTGCCGCCACGAGCTTTGCATGCATGCAGAGCAAGCTGGGTTGATACAGGGATGTCATACCACTCAGCATGCATGGTGTGTTCGGCAATGTTTTCGGTTTTCACGGGCTGGAAGGTGCCAGCTCCCACATGCAAAGTGACACTCGCGGTGTCGACGCCCTTGTCTTTTAACTGGCCCAACAAGGCATCGTCAAAATGCAGCGCTGCAGTCGGTGCGGCTACAGCACCTGGATTGCGTGCAAAGACTGTTTGGTAGCGCGCTTCGTCTTCAGCAATTTCAGCCGATGTGGCGCTCCCATCGTATTGCCGTTCAATGTAGGGCGGCAATGGCATGTGGCCATACCGAGCCATGAGGGCATGCGGCTCAGCGCTGAATTCAAAACAAAACAAAGCGCCTTTTTCATCAGGCCAACGGCCGATCAAAGTGGCCTCAAACCCCGTCTCGCTTTGTTTCAAGACTGCGTTGGCATCTCTGCCCATGTAAAGGGTGGCGCCAATGGGTGGTTTTTTGCTTACTTTCATGTGAGCCACCACGCGATGACCGGGCAATACCCGCTCAATTAGGAGCTCCACTTTGCCGCCGCTTGATTTTTCGCCAAAGATTCGCGCCTTGATGACTTGGGTGTCATTGAAAACCAAGAGGTCGCCCGATTGCATCTGTTGGGGCAAATCCTTAAACACCCGATCGACTGGCATGGGGCCGCTGCCATCAAGCAACTGAGAGCTGCTGCGCTCGGTTGCTGGGTGTTGTGCGATCAGTTCTGGGGGAAGGAGAAAGTCAAAGTCACTCAAACTGAAGCTGCGTTTGGTTTGGATGACGTCAAGGGGGGGGCTAAAAGCGGTCATGTGCTTGAGGGCCGAACAAGACCCGTTCCAAGTTGAAAAATTGATTTTCCCATTATCTAGCGCAATCAATCAGAAATTAAAACCATCGAATACGTGTAATTAAGCGCAAGATGTGAGCATTAATTAAGAAAGTAATGATCACCATTCACTTCCAAGCGTCCCCAAGTCTGTAACGTATGGGCATGCTCAAAGTATCAGAGTCCCAACAATTCGCTGACCGATTGCGCGGAGCATTGGAAAGTGCAGGTGTGCGTGCTTCACCCACCTTGGTTGCCAATGCCTTCAACCTTCGCTACCAGGGTCGCAGCATTACCCCTCACACGGCACGCAACTGGTTATTGGGCAAAGTCATGCCCACCCAAGACAAGCTGCGGGTCCTTTCGGACTGGTTACAAGTCAGCCCTGATGAACTTCGTTTTGGCCGTGCACCCGGCAAGACTTACGTGTTTGAAATGAACAACGGCCCCATCAAAATGGGCTTGGCCGACCGTGAAATGGTGGATCGGTATTTATCGCTGCCCCTCGAACAGCGCAAAACCATCCGAGATGTTGTTTCAGCCTTCGTGATGGCTACTGTGGCCGAAAAAATGCTTTGAACTTGAGGGCCTGATACACAGGCTGTTTTAGGCCTGCACGGTGCAAGCCATTGAGCAAGCACGGCACAATGGCGATATGGTTGCCTCCGCATCTCCCCCGTCATTTTCGCCAGCCAAGCCCTTATCTGCGCCGCAAAAAGCCATGCGCAAGATGGGTTTGGCGCGCGACATTGATTTGGCCTTGCACATTCCCCTGCGCTACGAAGACGAAACTCGCATCGTCAAGCTACGCGATGCCCGCGAAGGCGATGCCGTTCAAATTGAAGCCACAGTAGTTTCCTCTGAAGTCCAGTTGCGTCCTCGGCGCCAGTTGCTCGTCACGGTCGATGACGGCACCGACACCTGTGTTTTGCGGTTTTTCCGCTTCTATCCTGCTCAGCAAAAGGCCTTGGCCGTGGGCCAAGTGATTCGGGCTAGAGGCGAAGTCAAAGGGGGGTTCATGGGATTCACCATGATGCACCCCGCCTTCAGGGCGGCCACCGGCGATCTGCCGTCTGTGCTCACACCGGTCTATCCCACCTCGGCAGGCTTGCCGCAAACCTATTTGCGCCGAGCCATTGCCGGCGCCGTGTCGCGGGCCGATTTGAGTGAATCATTGCCCCCAGCCATGGCATGGCCCTCATCCCCCCAAGGCAAACCGGTTCAAAGCTTGCGCCAAGCCTTGACCTATTTGCACCATCCCACGCCGGATGCGTCGATTGCGGCGCTTGAAGACCGCACACATCCCGCTTGGCAAAGGCTCAAAGCCGAGGAGCTGCTGGCGCAGCAACTTTCGCAGCGCATGGCCAAGCTAGAGCGCGACACCTTGAAGGCGCCCGCGCTGCAGTCAAAGGGCGGTGCTTGGCATGATAAATTGAAAGAAGTTTTGCCATTTCAGCTGACTGCCGCTCAACAAAGGGTCGGCCTTGAAATTGCAAAAGATTTGGCGCGGCCTGTGCCGATGCACCGCCTGCTTCAGGGCGACGTCGGTGCTGGCAAAACCGTGGTGGCTGCTTTGGCCGCCATGCTGGCCATTGATCAGGGCTGGCAGTGTGCTCTCATGGCGCCCACAGAAATTTTGGCGCAACAACACTTTGCCAAATTGGTGGGCTGGCTGGCGCCTTTAGGGGTTCGCGTGGCGTGGCTTACAGGCAGCCAAAAGAAAAAAGAACGCATGGAAATGCTGGCCCTGATTGAGTCGGGCGAAGCGGCCTTGGTGGTGGGCACGCATGCTGTCATTCAAGAACTGGTGAAGTTCAAAAACTTGGCCTTGGCCATCATCGATGAACAGCATCGCTTTGGTGTGGCGCAACGTTTGGCCCTCAGAGACAAGATGCAAGATGCTGGCATGGAGCCGCACTTGCTCATGATGACGGCCACGCCCATTCCGCGAACATTGGCCATGAGTTATTACGCCGATTTAGAAGTGTCGGTCATTGACGAATTGCCACCCGGGCGCACGCCCGTGGTGACCAAAGTCATTTCAGACAGTCGACGTGACCAAGTCATTGGCCGCATAGGCGCGCAATTGGCCGAAGGGCGTCAGGTGTATTGGGTCTGCCCGCTTATTGAAGAAAGTGAAGCTTTGGACTTGACCAACGCCACGGCCACACACGAAGAATTGTCGGCGGTGTTGTCGGCCCAATTACCGGGAACGACGGTAGGCTTGCTACATTCCCGCATGTCGGTGAACGAAAAGCGCGAGGTCATGGCCCAGTTCACACAAGGCAGCATGGGTGTCTTGGTCAGCACCACGGTCATTGAGGTGGGCGTTGATGTCCCCAATGCCTCCCTGATGGTCATAGAACATGCCGAGAGATTTGGCCTGAGCCAGTTGCACCAATTGCGAGGACGCGTGGGGCGAGGGGCAGCAGCCTCTGCTTGCGTTTTGCTTTATGGCACACCCGAAGGCGGTCGGTTGAGTGAAACAGCACGTGAGCGTTTGCGTGCCATGGTCGACACCAACGACGGTTTTGAAATTGCCAGACGCGATTTACAAATCAGGGGGCCTGGTGAGTTTCTAGGTGCGCGACAATCGGGGGCAGCCCTTTTGCGTTTTGCTGACTTGACCACAGACGAGCATTTGCTTGAATGGGCAAGGCAAGCAGCGCCGAAGTTGCTGGAAAAATACCCCGACATGGCCGAGCGACACATCGCTCGCTGGTTGGGTGGAAAATCGGAATATTTGAAAGCTTGAGAAATTGGCATGACCCTGACTGAGCTGAAATACATTGTGGCCGTGGCCCGCGAACGGCACTTTGGCAAGGCGGCCGACGCGTGTCACGTATCGCAACCTACCCTGTCGGTGGCCATTAAGAAACTCGAGGAAGAACTCGATACGAAGTTGTTCGAGCGTAGCGCCAATGAGGTGAGCACGACGCCTTTGGGCGAAGAAATAATTCGCCATGCACAGCTTGTGTTGGAGCAAGCGGCAGAGATCAAAGAAATTGCCAAGCGCGGCAAAGACCCCTTGGCAGGTACTTTGCGTTTGGGTGTGATCTACACCATCGGCCCTTACTTGTTGCCCGACCTGATGCGTCAGATCATGAAGAAGGCGCCGCAAATGCCTTTGATGTTGCAAGAGAACTTCACGGTCAAACTCATGGAGATGCTGCGTGCTGGCGAAATTGATTGCGCCATCTTGGCTGAGCCTTTTCCCGATGCCGGATTGGCCACCGCGTCTTTGTACGATGAGCCCTTCATGGCCGCATTGCCCGTGAAGCATTTGCTGGCCAAGAAAAAATCAATCACGGCTGAGCAACTTAAAAACGAAACCATGTTGTTGCTTGGCAATGGCCACTGCTTCAGAGACCATGTGCTCGAAGTGTGCCCAGAGTTTGCAAGGTTTTCAAGCAACGCAGAAGGCATTCGGAAAAGCTTTGAAGGCTCCTCCTTGGAAACCATCAAGCACATGGTGGCGGCTGGTATGGGCGTCACTTTGGTGCCGCGTTTGTCGGTGCCTGCTGAAGCACTCGCCAAAGAACCCAAGCGAAAAAAACACGAGGACCCGGACATTGCTTATTTGCCCATCGTGGACGAAGCAGGGGGCTTGCCACCCACGCGCCGTGTGGTCATGGTTTGGCGCAAAAGCTTCACGCGCTATGAAGCCATTGCTGCACTTCGCAATGCCATTTATGCGTGTGAACTGCCTGGGGTGACGCGCTTGTCATGATGCCTGTTCGAGCTGTTTAATTGGATAATTTTTCATCTCATGCGTGTAAAAATCAGATTGTATTTGGACCTCATTCGCTGGAATCGGCCTGCAGGTTGGCTCTTGTTGTTATGGCCTACGCTGTCTGCTTTGTGGGTGGCATCAGGTGGTTTTCCAGGCTGGCATTTGTTGGTCGTTTTCACAATCGGCACCATTCTCATGCGCAGTGCCGGGTGTTGTTTGAACGACGTGGCCGATCGCGATTTTGACAAGCATGTCAAACGCACAGCCGAGCGTCCTGTCACCAGCGGCCGCATCGGTGTCAAAGAGGCTTTGATCCTCGGCGCTGTTCTGGCAATGTTGGCGTTTGGCCTGGTACTTACTTTGCGCCCAGAAACCATGGCTTGGTCCTTTGCTGCAATGGCAGTTGCAGTGGCCTATCCGTATGCCAAGCGCTTTGTGGCCATGCCTCAAGCTGTGCTGGGCGTTGCATTCAGCTTCGGCATTCCCATGGCGTTTGCCGCCGTCACGGGTGAAGTACCAAGCATCGCTTGGGCGCTATTGCTTGGCAATTTGTTTTGGGTCTTAGCCTACGACACCGAGTACGCCATGGTCGACCGCGACGACGATTTGAGAATTGGCATGAAAACTTCTGCCATCACCTTGGGCCAATGGGATGTGGCGGCGGTGATGTTTTTCTATGCTGCCTTTGTGGGTGTTTGGGGCGTGGTGCTGAATGCATCCGAAAAGCCTCTTTTGTTGGTGGGCTTGGCTGTTGCAGCACTTCAGGCCGCATGGCATTTTTGGCTCATCAAAGACCGAACGCGAGATGGGTGCTTCAAAGCATTTCGCTTGAACCACTGGGTAGGTTTTGCAGCTTTTGTGGGCGTGGCACTCAGCCACATCTGATCTGAATCTGATCAGTCTTTGCCGAACTCATCACCCAATTCACCAGCTCGCTTTTGTGCTGCCAGCATGGCTTTCACAAAAGCTTCTTTCACATGGTCCTCGGCCATGGATGTGAGCGCCGCATAGGTGGTGCCACCCTTTGAAGTGACGCGCTGGCGCAGCACTTCAGGTGTTTCTGTTGATTGACGCGCCAAATGTGTGGCACCGCCAAAGGTGGCCTTGGCCAAGTGGTAGGCTTGTTCTTGGCTTAAGCCCATCTGAACACCCGCTTCTGTCATGGTTTCTAAAAAATAAAACACATAAGCAGGCCCAGAACCCGAAAGCGCAGTGACCACATCCAAGTCGGATTCTTGTTTGACCCAAAGCCACTCGCCTGTGCTTTTTAGAACTTGTTCAACCAACTGCTTGTCTGTTGCCGACACACCTGCACGGGAAAATAAACCCGTAATGCCCTGACCCACCAAGGCCGGCGTATTGGGCATGCTGCGCACCACGCGATCTGTTTGAAGCCAGCGCGCAATGCTGTCGCTTCGAATGCCTGCGGCCACTGACAAGTGAAGCGCCTTTTGGGTGAAAGCGGCTACTGGCAAAGCCGCTTCTTTAAATACTTGCGGCTTCACAGCCCAAACCACCAAATCTGCATGGGTCAAAACAGCAGAGGCCGCTGAATCAGTTGAGGCAGCAGCATGAACTTGAACGCCAAATTCTGTTTGAAGCTTGGCGGCAGTTTCTGCAAAGGGCTCAATCACGACCACTTGGCTATGCGCAAGGCCTTGTCTTATCAGGCCACCCAAAATGGCGCTGGCCATGTTGCCGCCGCCGATGAAGGCCAATCGCACTTTTTGAAAATCAATGTGAGTCGTTGCAGTCATGAATCATTTTCGAAAAATAGGCAGAGCCATTGCACAAGGACGGCCAAAGTTAGAATTATTTTGCCTGATTTGACCAATTGGTCTTATTGTCTCTTTTTCGGAGCACAGCTTTCGGTTAATCTTCCTGCCATGAAGTACATCCTTGCACTTGACCAAGGCACCACCAGTTCTAGGGCGGTGTTGTTCAACCGCAATGGCCAGCCCGTTGCCACCGCTCAACAAGAGTTCACTCAATACTTTCCCAAGCCGGGCTGGGTCGAGCATGACGCGCATGAAATTTGGCAAACACAAAAAAATGTCCTGCAAGCCGTTCTGCAAAAAGTGGGCGTTTCTGCCACTCACATACAAAGCATTGGCATCACCAACCAGCGCGAAACAAGCGTGCTTTGGGACCGAAGAACAGGCCAACCCATTGCGCCTGCCATTGTTTGGCAGGATCGCAGAACCGCTGGGGTTTGTGAAAGCCTCAAACGTCAGGGCTTGGCCGCAGGCATTCAAAAGAAAACAGGTTTGGTTTTAGACGCCTATTTTTCAGCCACTAAAATTGCCTGGCTGCTCGACCATGTGAAAGGCGCTAGGCGTCTGGCAGAGCAGGGGCACTTGGCATTCGGCACCATTGATACATGGCTCATTTGGCAACTCACGGGGGGCCGCGTCCACGCCACCGATCCTAGCAACGCGTCGCGAACCATGTTGTACAACTTGCATACCCAAGCTTGGGATGCCAGTTTGCTCAAGCAATTCAACATTCCCTTTTCAATCTTGCCGCGGGTGGTACCAAGCAGCGGTGTGTTGGCCGAAACAGATGCGCATCTGTTGGGTGTGTCAGTGCCCATTGCAGGCTTGGCCGGCGATCAACAAGCCGCTACGTTTGGCCAAGCTTGTTTTGCGCCAGGCATGGCCAAAAACACCTACGGCACTGGCTGCTTCATGCTCATGAACACGGGCCATGTGCCGGTTCAAAGCCGCAATCAATTACTGACCACAGTGGCTTGGCAAGGCTCCCAAGCTGTTGCAAAGGGATCGCATTCAACCGCTTATGCGCTGGAAGGCTCTGTCTTCATGGCTGGCGCCACGGTGCAATGGCTGCGTGATGGTTTGCAAATCATTCAAAAAGCCAGCGACGTCGAAGCGCTGGCAGCCAGCGTGCCCAACACAGGCGATGTGTACTTGGTGCCCGCCTTTGCGGGTTTAGGTACCCCCGACTGGGATGGCCAAGCGCGCGGCACCTTGGTCGGCATGACGCGTGGCACCACGCGCGCCCACATTGCGCGTGCCGCCTTAGAGGCCATTGCTTGGCAAGTGGCCGATGTGTTTTTGGCCATGTCCAAAGACAGTGGCTTGCCATTGACCGAATTGCGTGTCGATGGCGGCGCCAGCCAAAACAATTTGCTCATGCAAATGCAGGCAGATGCTTTGGGTGTGCCGGTGGTGCGCGCCAGCGTGACAGAAACCACCGCATTGGGCGCCGCCTATCTGGCGGGATTGGCCACTGGGTTTTGGACGGGCGCCGAAGAAATCACAGCCCAATGGTCGATCGATCGAAAGTTTGTGCCGCACACAAGTGCTCTCGCCAATCAAGCCAGGCAAACCGGACATGCACGTTGGCGAGAAGCTGTCGACCGTTCACGAGCTTGGGCGAAAGATTAGAAATACTGCATGAATCCTTTGTTGACAGACAGGGCGCAGTTGCTTGCGCAATTAGACGCCGTGCAAGAGTTTGACATCGCCATCATTGGTGGCGGTGCAACGGGTCTGGGCGTTGCCGTTGATGCGGCCGTCCGAGGCTTGAAAGTGGTGCTTTTAGAGGCCCATGACTTTGCCAAAGGCACCTCGTCACGGTCTACCAAATTGGTTCATGGCGGTGTTCGTTATTTGGCGCAGGGCCATTTGCCTTTGGTCTGGGAAGCCTTGCGGGAACGCCAGCACTTGCTTTCAAACGCGCCCCACTTGGTCCACCCCATGCCCTTTGTGATGCCCGCTTATCGGCGAACAGACCAACTGTTTTATGGTCTAGGTTTGAAGTTTTATGACTTGTTGGCAGGCCCGGCCAGGCTGGGGCCTACCCGTTTGTTAAGTCATGCAGAAACTTTGCAGGCGCTCCCGGGCGTCAGAGTCACGAATTTGGTGGGCGGTGTGAAATATTGGGACGCCCAATTTGACGATGCGCGCTTGGCCTTGGCCTTGGCGCGAACCGCGGCATCTCACGGCGCGATCGTGCTGAACCACATGCCCGTCACAGGTCTTCTGACAGAGTATCCTGCGGGCCGCATCAAAGGCCTGACATGCCAAGACACAGAGACGGGCCAAGAGCGCAGTTTGAAAGCCCGTTGTGTGGTCAATGCCACGGGTGTCTGGGTGGATCAAATTGAGGCCATGCTGTACTCCAAGCCTGGCAACGCCAGCGATGCCAAACTGCCCCATGCGGTCAGGCCTAGCCAGGGTGTTCATCTGGTGGTGGATGCTTCTTTCTGGCCGGGTTCATCGGCCTTGTTGGTACCGCACACCCAAGACGGCCGTGTTTTATTTGCAGTGCCATGGCAAGGCAAAGTCTTGTTGGGCACCACCGACACGCCCAGGCCCCAAGTAGATTGGGAGCCGCGGGCGCTTGAATCTGAAATTGACCAAATCTTGCAAGAAGCCGCCAAATACTTGGTCAAAGTGCCTTTGCGCTCGGATGTCAGCAGTGTGTGGGCGGGGCTTCGGCCCTTAGCGCGCACCGATGAAAAATCAAACGAAAAAGGCGCCACACACAATGTCAGCCGGGAGCACACCGTCAAAGTGGCATCCAACGGCCTGGTCAGTGTCATGGGCGGCAAGTGGACCACCTACCGCGCCATGGCCGCCGATGTCATGCAATCCATTCGCAATGCGCAACTTATTTCACTGACGTCTGAAGATGTGACGCTTGATACCAAGTTGTGGGGCGCTTCGGCTTCGGACGGCCCCTATGGCACAGACGCAGAACTGTTGGCCAGCTTGCCGGGTGCAGGCATCGGGTTGGGCCCGTTGCCAAGCCGTCAATTGAGTGAAGCCATGGTGCGTTTTGCAGCGCGCTATGAATATGCTCGCACGGTTGAAGATGTCTTGGCCCGTCGAAACCGCTTGCTGTTCTTGGATGCGAGTGCGGCACTGGCGGTGGCCCCCCAAGTGGCAGACATTCTGGGCACTGAAACGGGCGTCTCGCCGCAATTGGCTGATTTCGAAGCCCTGGCAAAGTCCTATCAAATGCCTTAAAAGCAGTTTTCTTGGGTTTTTTGGCCCAAAAAGTGTTGACACCGCCCAAAATTGTTGTAATATCGCGGGCTTCGCTTGTAAAAAAAGCGGAGTTATCTACCCAAACAAAAGCACGGCGAGTGGTTCGCGGTGTGGATGACGGGTCCAAGACTGATCTTGGTGCCTTGAGTGTTCAAGCTGAAAAGCGCTGACCCCTAAGGTGCACAAGGTGCAAGTTGGGAAATATTGAAATGATTCAGACAGAAACTCGGTTGGATGTTGCCGACAACACCGGCGCTAAGTCCGTCCTTTGCATCAAGGTGCTGGGCGGCTCTAAACGTCGTTACGCCAGTGTTGGCG
>SXXD01000216.1 GCA_005789685.1 Burkholderiales bacterium | reverse complement strand
CCCTCGATTTGAGTCGGATTTGAAATCAGCAGTTTTTGGCACTGACTGGGGTCATTCGGTTGATTGGTTATTTCTTGGCCACACTGATAGACAGCTTGATCGGCCAACGCCAAACCTGCAAACCATGGCAATGCCATGAGCAGCATGTGCCATTGAAATTTCACCGATCTCAAGCTTACAAGCATGTCTCAAAAATCTTTCTTGAATGAAAAAGGACGGCCTGAGCCGTCCTTTTCGGGGTCGGGCTCAGCTGCCCAAACTCGCTGCAAATTACAGTGAGTAGTACATCTCGTATTCGATGGGGTGCACGGCTTGACGGAAGCGTGTGACTTCGCCCATTTTCAATTCAATGTAAGCGTCGAGCATCGAGTCTGTGAACACGCCACCTTTTGTGAGGAAGGCACGGTCTTTGTCCAAATACTCCAGGGCTTGGTCTAAGCTGTGGCAAACGGTTGGAACCAATGCATCTTCTTCGGGCGGCAAATGGTACAAATCTTTGGTAGCGGCTTCGCCTGGATGGATCTTGTTTTCCACACCGTCCAAACCCGCCATCATGAGTGCAGAGAAGCACAGGTAGGGGTTGGCCATTGGATCTGGGAAGCGCGCTTCAATGCGGCGACCTTTGTCAGATGCAACGTGAGGAATGCGAATCGAAGCAGAACGGTTGCGGCTGGAGTAAGCCAACTTCACAGGCGCTTCAAAACCAGGCACCAAACGCTTATAGCTGTTGGTGGTAGGGTTGGTGATAGCGTTCAGGGCACGTGCGTGCTTGATGATACCGCCGATGTAGTAAAGCGCGAAGTCTGACAAACCTGCATAGCCGTTGCCCGCGAACAAGTTCTTGCCATCCTTCCAGATGGACTGGTGAACGTGCATGCCAGAACCGTTGTCACCGACCAAAGGCTTGGGCATGAAAGTAGCTGTCTTGCCGTAGGCATTGGCCACGTTCCAAACCACATACTTCAATGTCTGAGTCCAGTCAGCGCGTTGCACCAAGGTACTGAAGCGTGTGCCGATTTCGTTTTGACCTGCGCCAGCCACTTCGTGGTGGAACACTTCAACAGGAATGCCCATGCCTTCGAGAATCAAAGACATTTCGGCGCGCATGTCTTGCGTGCTGTCGACGGGAGGCACAGGGAAATAACCACCTTTGACGGTCGGACGGTGACCGCGGTTGCCGCCTTCCATTTTGGTGCCTGAGTTCCAAGGCGCTTCGTAATCGTCGATCTTGAAAAACGAACCTGACATATCGCTGCCAAAACGAACATCATCAAACAAGAAAAATTCTGGCTCTGGACCGAAGTAAGCAGTGTCGCCCAGACCAGAAGCCTTCAAATAAGCTTCAGCGCGCTTGGCGATAGAACGGGGGTCACGGTCGTAGGCTTTGCCATCACCGGGTTCCAGCACGTCGCAACCCAAAATCAAAGTTGTTTCTTCGAAGAAGGGGTCAATGTTGGCTGTGATGGGGTCAGGCATCAACAACATGTCGGAGGCTTCAATGCCCTTCCAACCCGCAATGGAAGATCCATCGAAAGCGTGGCCGTCGGTGAATTTGTCTTCGTTAAAGTGGGAAATTGGCACGGAAACGTGTTGCTCTTTGCCACGGGTATCGGTGAAACGGAAGTCAACAAATTTGACTTCACTGTCCTTCACCATTTTCATCACGTCTGCGACGGTCTTTGCCATCAAATTCTCCTAAGGATGGGTGTTGATAATTGGTTCTTCGGCAATGCAGGTTCTATGCCAACAAAAGCAGTGCGCCACAATGACCCAAGCCCGCTATTGTGCCCTGTGGACAGGGCTCCACTTTGCGACTTGCTGGGAATTTTTCGCGCTTGATTGATGCACCACCTTACACCTAAAATGCACTATTATAGTGCAAAATAAGTTAGCGCACCATTTCAGGGCCAAGCTCGACTTCAAAAGGCTTTAAGCCTTCTTTCAGAGCCATAAAAGCAGATTCAGCTTGGGGCTCTGCCCCTTTCACACCCAGTTCGATGTGTTTGCCCCACTTGGGATGGTCCACGCTGGGCAGGCTAAAAACTTTGATCCCCGCATGTTGCAGTTCAATGCGCTCCATCAAGGGGGTCAGGGTTGCCTCCATGGCGCCAAAAACAATCACAGACCTCTCGATGCGCTTGGGTGCTGCACCCCAAGTTTGGCAATAGGCATCGAGTCTGTCTTGCATCATGGGCCACGCCATGACTGGGAAACCTGGCACAAAGTGAAGCATGCCTTGTCGTGCGCCCTGGCATGAGAAACCTGGAATTTTGTTGTACGGGTTGTGAATGATCTGAGCACCCTGTGGAAACGTGCCCATGTTCAATCGGTGAAGGTTGTCATCGCGGTCAGGTTCGAATGCAACACCCTGCTCCTGGGCGACATCGCGCATGCGCTCCAAGATCAAGGCCTTGGCTTCAGGGTGTAAAGCCAAGGGCACACCCAAAGCTTGGGCAGCGCATTGGCGGGTGTGATCGTCTGGCGTTGCACCAATGCCACCGCAAGAGAAGACCACGTCACCCGATGCGAGGGCACGTGCTAAGACTTGTGTAATGCGCTCAGGAGAGTCGCCCACATACTCGGCCCAAGCCAGCTGCAAACCTCGCTCGTTGAGAAGCTCTATGAATTTAGGCAAGTGTTTGTCT
The DNA here is from genome assembly GCA_005789685.1 of Burkholderiales bacterium. GTDB lineage: Bacteria > Pseudomonadota > Gammaproteobacteria > Burkholderiales > Burkholderiaceae_C > Limnohabitans_A. The sequence goes on along the minus strand of SXXD01000216.1, from coordinate 3,653 downwards.
GAGCGTTTACCCGACAAAATTTCATCGCCAATGATGATGATGCCGATGACAGGCGGAGTGAGTTGCATGGGTGTGTTCAAGGCTGTGCTTCGTTCAAAATGATGATAGGCTCTTCCCTGAGCTTACTCAAAGCAAGCAACAAAAAGTGAACAAACCAAAGTGCTGAAAAAATAAAAACGAAGGTGTAAATCCAAACTGCAACGGGGATGAGAATCACAAACGCAGCCGCAAACAAAGCACCGGATGCCCACACCAAACTTGGTGCCGCACCCATGGCTCCGGTTAGAACTCCCATGCCTAACAATTGAAATCGATAACGCTTCATGAGCTCTACCCGCTCTTGACCAGACGCATGTTCAGCCAAGACATCGTAGGTCATGACCCTGTAGGTCAGCCATCCCCAAATCAATGCTGGCAACAGGATGGCAAGCGGCGGCACCCACCAAAGGGGCAATGTGAGAATCAATGCGCCTAAGGCCAAAATGACAGACATGAGAGTCCACAAGACGCTTTGCCATAAAGAACCACCACGCTTGCGCTCTAAATCAGGGAAGCGCCTTGTGCCAACCAAACTCACGAGCGCTGGCGTCATCATGAATGACACTGCCAATAGGGACATGATCATGACAACTGGCGTCACGGCCAGGATGATGACCAAGGGCGCAAGCACCGTCTTTAAATTCAGCAGACCGACTCGCTCCAGCCAAGTCCACGCCCAACCCAGCACTGGACCCGCTTCCATCCCTGTGCGCACGGTGTCGACAGCAAGGTCCCAGTACATGGCACCCAAGCCTGTCACGATGACCGCCATCAAAATGAGCGGCAACAAGGAGAGCATGATGACCTTTAGGTGCAAGCAGTAAGCAAGCGCGCGCCAAAAAGAGTCCATGAAAAGTATCATGAACTTGTACTCTTGCTCAGAAAGCGCATGAAGCCTAATTTTTGTTGCGCCCAAAAACTTTGCCCATATTCGCGGCCCTCTTCCACTTGATCTCGAACACCTGTTGGGTCGTATCTGTTTGAGAAGTCAGCGGTTTTGAACATCATGTCCCACCATGGAAACAAGACACCGAAATTGTGTCCGCCTAAGGTTTTTCGGCCGGCTGACTCGTGACCGATGCCAATGGCATGGTGCAAGCGATGAAACCTAGGGCTAACAAACAAGCGATCTCCAAGCCAGCCAAAACTGCATCTGATGTTGGCGTGTTGAAAACTTTCACTCAATTGACTTAACACTACCAAGACAATGAATTGCCCCGGGCCCACGCCGATCAGTTTGGCCACCACAGACAATACAAGCGCGGTGATCACATCGTCGAGCAAATGATTGCGGTTATCAGTCCAGAGGGTCATTTGCCTTTGCGAATGATGCAAAGAATGTAGAGCCCACCACCGATTGAACTGGTGCTGTCCTCTGTGAATCAGATAGTTCACAAAATCGAAGACGACAAGGTAGAGAATGAAACTGACCCAAGCAATGTCGGACACGCCTGGCCAAAATGCGTCAATGTTGAAGGTTGGAAGCCCATGCACGCGCAACATGCCAAACGCAGTATCAACTGCATCTTCAAAAGTGAAAAACATGACCAACTTGAACAAGCCCAAACGGTGAATGAGTGTATAAATGACATCAACTTTGACCCCTTGGGAATCCGTGACAGGTTCAAAAGGTCGCCATTTTTCCAAAGGCGCAATGAAGACAAGCAAAATCAGAATTTGCAGCAAGCCAATTAAGAGCCAACCTGTGCCTTCGTAAGCCACATCCAGCAAATTACCGGCACCCCCAGCAAACGCGATGGGCTGAACCACACTTTCAAACAACAAGGTTTGCAATGCTGAGAAGGTGTCAATGAACCACTCAATCATGGATGTCAACATGGCGTTAAAAATAAAAAGTGATGAAGGTTCAAGGGCATTTATGGCACTGTAGCTAGGAGTTTCGAATATTGCGGGTGCTGACGCAAACTGGCAAAACAAAACCCTTTGTCTTTCAAGCCCACAATGAGGGGCTCTAAAACCGCAGGAGCCCAAGGATCTTGGCGCGACCAAATGCCCAAATGGGCCATCAAAATATCGCCAGATTTGATGCTTTTGAGCGCAGTCTGTAGCAAAGCAGCGTTGCTATGGGTTTGACTTGACAATTCGTCCCCTAAAAAACCAGCAGGCGCCCAAGCGACGTGGGTGTAGCCACATTGGCTGGCGGCCTTCAGCAAAGCGGGCGAAGTTTTGCCCCCCGGCGCTCTGAAAAGCGGCAAACTTGCGCGGCCGGTCATGGCTTCCAAACGCTGAGACGCTTTTTTCAAGTTGGCACAATAGTTTTCTGCACTCCAAATTAAGTTTTGGTCCTTTTGCTCACCTGAACTGGGACGAATTTTGAAGGTTCGGGAATCGATGTCCGATCGCCAATAAGCATGGTCGTAGGTATGGCTTGCAAAATCGTGACCTTCACTGGCTCGCGCCTTCCACCATGCAGACCAGTGTTGTCCAAGGCTGCCGTCACCCTCTTGCGTTTTTTCATGGGCTCCAAAAAAGGTCGCTGGGACTTGATGCTTGCGCAGAACGTCGGCAATCAAGGGGGCCATACCCATGTGGCCCGTGTCTAGGGTTAGGTAAATGGGCTTTTGGCATTGCAGTGGAGGTTTTTGAGACTCGACAGCCACTGCCAAAGAAAGCGGATTGAACAAGAGTGCGCCCAGAAAGATCTGGGGCAGACGCTTGTTCAAAGTGTCATTGGCGTGGCGCATGGTCCAAGGTCCAAACCCCATGCGGTGATTTGCCCACTTTGATTTGACGAACTACTTGGCGAGTGCTCATGTCAATCACGCTTAACTTTTGAGCCCAACGCGAGGAAAGCAAAATGGTTTTGCCATCGGCCATGATGTCCATGCAATCTGGGCCACTGGGTCCTGGGTACTTGTCAACAACAGCAAGGCTTTTGTAATCGATTTTGCTGATGGAGTTGCCAACACGGTTGCTGACCAACACATGCTGCTTGTCACCCAGGGCACGAAAAGCATGCGCGCCTTTGCCAGTTTGAATCAATTTAATTTTTTTAGCGGGGTTTTTAGACACGTCATAAACCTCAACGCCATCACCGCCGGTGAGACCAATCAACAATGTTTGATCGTCAGGTGTGACAAACACATCAGCGGGCATGGGGCCCGTTTTTACGCGCCACTTGATGGTTTGGGTGTTCAAATCAATGGCGACCAACTCATTGCTGTCTTGCATGGTGGCCCACACAGTGGTGCTCTTGCTGTCAATCCACATGTGGCTCGGTGTTTTAGCCGATTGAATTCGCTTGACCAAGGTAGGCGTTTGCCCATCCCATTTGTAGATATCGATGTGATTGAGTCGGTTGGCGACCGTGACGAACCATTTCATGTCGGGAGAAAAACGCAAGTGATAGGGATCCAAAATGCCTGGAATCACGCGTTGGATTTCTGCGGTTCGAGGATCAATGAAGGTCAGAGAATCGGACAGGGCATTGGCCACAATGACCGATTTTTCATCCGGTGTCAGGTACAAATGGTGCGGCTCTTTGCCGGTAGGAATGCGCTTGGTTTCAGTCCAAGTAACGGGGTCAATGACACTGACATTCCCATCGAGAGAATTTAAGACAAAAATGGGGGCCGGTGCTTGCACCGCAGGCT
>SXXD01000033.1 GCA_005789685.1 Burkholderiales bacterium | reverse complement strand
GCGCCGCCTGGCTATGAGTCTATTTACAAAACCAATGCATACACGCGGCACGGTGAACACGGCAATGCGTTGCTGTCTCGCTGGCCGGTCATGTCGCATCGCCATGTCGATATTTCAGATCACCGGTTTGAGCAGCGCGGTCTGTTGCATGTCGAAATTCAGGTGGGAGAGGTGCGGCCTAAGTCTGAACTAACGCCTCTATTGGAAGACCTCTTGCCTCTCAATGTGCATGTGATTGTGGTGCATCTAGGCCTGATTCCGGCAAGCAGAGTGCGCCAAATTGAGCAGTTGCAACACTACATTGAACGAGAGGTCCCAAGCGACGCCCCCTTGCTGGTGGCAGGGGACTTCAATGACTGGGGAACACGCATTACCAACATGATGCGCGACCATCACTTGAGAGAGTTCGAAGGCGCTAAACATGCTACATACCCCTCTAGATTGCCTATCGTTCAACTGGACCATGTCTATACCAAAGGCTTAACGCCGGTCAGTCAAATGGTGCCGCACGGCAAAATCTGGCGACGCATGTCTGATCATTTGCCTTTGGTGGCGCAGTTTGATTTATGAAAAGTCATTCCATTCTGCGCGATGGTCACCAAATTAAGCTGCTTAAGGGCGGCGCAGAGTTTTTTCCAGAATTGATTCGTGCATTGGAAGCGGCGCGATCGCACATCCAACTTGAAACGTACATCTTTGATTTTCATGGCGATGGCGCTCAAGTGGCCGCAGCGCTAGAACGAGCGGGTCGCCGGGGTGTTCGTGTGTGGGTGGTAGTGGATGGTGTGGGCACACCCAAACTCAGCGAAGACTGGCGGGTGCGGTTTGATCGGGCCGGCGTAGAGTGGCGAGTTTATTCGCCCTTGGGTGCCATGGGCCTTCTCATTCCAAGTCGGTGGCGCAGGTTGCACCGCAAGCTGTGTGTGATTGATGGCCATTTGGCTTTTTGTGGTGGCATCAACATCTTGGATGACTTGCATGATCCAAAATACGGCGCCTTAACATCCCCCCGATTGGATTACGCCGTCTGCGCAAAAGGAGCGTTGGTGCAACAGGTTCAAGAGACTGCGACGCAATTGTGGTGGCGCATGCAAGCCGTGCGAAACGTCAGGCAGCAAAATTTCCCAGAGGCTTACAGCGCTTTCATGGCTGCGGGCATGCACTTGCCTTGGATTCACGATGCACAGCATGCACATGGCGACACTTGGGTGGCACGTGCGGGCTTGCTTCTGCGTGACAATTTACTCAACCGGGGACAAATTGAAAAAGCTTATCGACGTGCCATTGGCTTGGCGCGCCACGACATCGTGATTGCAAACGCTTATTTTTTGCCGGGGCGCAAATTGCGACAAGCGCTGATTCATGCTGCTCAAAGAGGTGTTCGCGTGCGCTTGCTCTTGCAAGGGCGTTATGAATACTTCATGCAATATCATGCGGCCAGACCTGTTTACAGGCAACTCTTGGAAGCGGGTGTTGAGATTTACGAATACGCCGAAAGCTTTCTGCACGCCAAGGTGGCCGTCATCGATGCCAGCCATGAAAGACCATGGGCCACCGTAGGGTCATCGAACTTGGACCCCTTCAGTTTGCTTTTGGCTAGAGAGGCCAATGTGGTGGTAGCCGATGCTTACTTTGCAAAACGCTTGCAGGAGGGCCTAGATCAGGCCATGACCTTCAAAAGCCAGCGAATCATGCCCCAAACTCTGCTTCAACGCTCTCAATTCCAAAGAGGCATGGACTGGGTTGCATTTGGTTTAATGCGGTTTGCAATTTGGCTGACCGGCCACCGATATTGATCAATGGGCGTGCTGTTTTGGCACATGCCCATATGCTGTAAAGTGGCTTCAATCACTGGTAGGATCTGGCTTTGACATTTCTTCATCAGATGCTTATGAATGCTCCCATCAACTTGCCCTCTGAGGATATCGGAACGCCTGTCTCCGTGAAGATTCGCGAGCGTGTCTTGGCAGCCCGCAAACGCTTCCATGCCAACGACAACATTGCTGAATTTATACAGCCCGGAGAACTTGATCACTTACTCGATGAAGTGACAGAGAAAATGCAAACCGTTTTGGACAGCATGGTGATCGATACTGAAAACGATCATAACACCCAAGATACGGCAAGGCGTGTGGCCAAAATGTATTTGAAAGAAGTCTTCAAAGGCCGCTACACAGAAAGCCCTGAAGTTACAGAATTTCCCAACGCCGAGCACCTCAATGAACTCATGATTGTGGGTCCTATTACGGTGCGCAGTGCTTGCAGCCACCACCTTTGCCCTGTCATTGGTCAAATCTGGATTGGTGTCTTGCCCAACGAGCATACCAACGTCATTGGTCTTTCCAAATACGCTCGGTTAGCCGAATGGATCATGGGACGTCCCCAAATTCAAGAAGAAGCGGTTGTGCAGTTGGCTGATTTGATTCAGCGCAAAACACAACCTGATGGCTTGGCGATCGTGATGGAAGCCAGTCATTTTTGTATGGGCTGGCGCGGTGTCAAAGACATGGACAGCAAAATGATCAACTCCGTTATGCGCGGTGTGTTCTTAAAAGATGCCAACTTGCGCCGCGAGTTCTTGGCGTTAATTCCTAGAAAGGCCTGATCATGTTGGTTCGATTACTTTATGCGAGTCGTGTTGTAAACCCTGAGCCCACAGTCATTGAATCTATTTTGGCGCAATCCAGACAATTCAATCCCAGCACAGGCATTACCGGCATTTTGGTTTACAGCGGTGATATCTTTTTACAGGCCATCGAAGGCGGCCGTGAAGCCGTGAGCGAACTTTATGGGCACATTCAAAAAGACCCACGTCACAAGCAAGTTGTTCTCTTGCATTACGAAGAAATTTTGCAGCGACGCTTCAGTGGTTGGACCATGGGTCAAGTCGATGTGTCACGTGTCAACACCAGCATCTTGCTGAAATACTCCGAGCGGGCCGTGCTCGATCCCTACAGCGTTTCAGGGGTTGTGTCTTTGGCTTTGCTCGAAGAACTCATGGCCACAGCTTCCATCATTGGGCGTGCTTGACGTTTGTTTAATCGGCTGCGACTTTTCCAGCAGCCCGAACAAGCGCAAGCCCATTGTGGTGGCGCTTGGTGCCATGCAAAGTGGTGTAGTCAAGTTAGAGCGTTTGGAAAAATTTGAATCTCTTGATGCTTTCCAAGTTTTTTTAAAACAGCCACTTCCTTCTGAAGTGAAGTGTGTGGGCGGATTTGACTTGCCGTTTGGCTTGCCTCGCGAATGGCTTGAATACATGCAATGGCCATTGACATGGCCAGAGGCCATGACCCTCTATGCGAGTTATTCACGCGAAGAATTGCGCCAATTTTTCAAACAATTTTGTGACAGCAGGCCCGCAGGCGCCAAGTTCGCGCACCGTGCAACTGACGTGCCTGCTGGCTCTAGCCCTTCCATGAAATGGGTCAATCCACCGGTTGCATGGATGATGCATGCGGGTGTTCCCTTGTTGCGTGCTGCCCAATGGACATTGCCTGGCATGTGCGAAGGCCGTCCTGACCGCGTGGCACTGGAGGCCTATCCGGGTTTACTGGCCAGAGAAATTGTGAAGCATCGCAGTTACAAAAGCGATGACAAAGCCAAACAAACCCCAGACCGGTGGTTGGCTCGCAAAGACATTCTCCATGCCCTCGATCTAGGCCAAACCAGATTGGGCTTGCGTTTGAAACTCAGCGCCGCACAACACGATAGCTTGTTGCTCGATGGCTCTGGCGATTCTTTGGATGCAGTGCTGTGCTTGGTGCAAGCAGCATGGGCCCATCAGCAGCATGAACAGGCTACGGCAAGTGGCCCTTATGGCTTGCCTGAGTTTGATCCCTTAGAGGGTTGGATTGTGAGTGCCCTCAAAGCATGAAGGGCCTCAATGTCAGTTCGGTACAAAATCACGTGACTTTCAAGGCCCAACTCACCTGCCAGTTTAAGGGCGTTTTCAACCGGCAGCTTGATGCCGCTGATGTGGAGTTGAATGCCCCTTCGCTGTAAATAATGGCGGAGTTGCTGCAGTGTTTCAACCCCTGTCGCATCAATGCGGTTGATGGGTTGTGCAAACAAACAAACATGCTGAATCTGAGTTTGATCGCTTAGTTTTTCTGTGATGTATTTTTCAAAGCTGCTGGCAGCAGCAAAGTCCAACTCTGCATCCATTCGAATGGCAAACACATGGTTGGCAAGGGGTGGCAAGTGCCACAAATGACGATCTCGCAAACTACCGTCTTCATGCAAGCCGACTTCAATGATGCGAGGGTGCAAGCGGGTGTACAAAAAGTGGCTCAGGCCCAAGAGAACACCTGCCAGAGCACCCCAATAAATGCGCGGTGTACTTAGAAGTGTGATGCCAAAAGTCATGCCTGCGGTCATAGCCTCAATGCGTGCAATGCGCCACAATTTGACAAAGGCCATGGGTTGAATGAGGCTGGAAACCGCCAAGATGACAACGGCGGCCAACACGGCACGCGGCACATGAAAAAGGGCTGGTGATGCAAAGACAGCCAGCAGCACAAAGGATGTGGTGCCCACAACAGCCCACCCTGTTTTTGCGCCTGAAGCCAAATTGATGGCCGACCGTGAGAACGATGTGCTGGTGGCGAAACTACCGCTTAAGCCCGACACAATTTTGGCCAAGCCTTGTCCCATTAAGTCTTGGTTTTCTTGCCACACTGTGCCTTCTTTTTGGTTCTCTGTTTTGGCACAAGACGCAGCCTCTAAAAAACTGACCAACGCAATCAATACAGCAGGGCCAGCCAGAAACATCAGTTCTTCCAAAGTAAGCAGTTGCGGCAAGCCTAGACTGGGCAGTGATGCGGGCAAAGCGCCGATGACGGCGCCCCCATTGGCTGCATATCCCATCGCATAACTGACGGCAGCACTGGCCGCTACCACCAACATGATGCTGGGAGATTTGGGCGCCCATTTTTTGGCCAAAAACAAAGCTGCCAAGCTGGCCGCACCAAAACCAACATCGGTCCACTGAAAAGAGCCGCCTGTTTGCCAGCCTGTGAGTGCAGGCAATTGGGAAGCCATGATCAAGAGGCCTGCCGCTTGTGTAAAACCCATCATGACGGGTGAGCTGATGAGGTTCAGGAGCCAACCATAACGAAGCACGCCCATTAGCAATTGCAAAGTACCTGCCAACAATGCCAACCAAATGGCCAAGTTGACCCATTGCGCACTGCTGGGCTGAGCCAAGCCCGTGAGGGAAGCGCTAATCAGGACGCAAGTGAGGGCAGAGGGGCCAATTGAAAGACGCGTAGAGCCGCCCCACATCACGCCTACCAAGGCCGGTAGTAGCGCAGCATAAAGGCCTGTGACCAGCGGCATGCCAGCCAATGCGGCGTAAGCGACCGACTGCGGCACCATGAGCAAGGCCACCGAAAAGCCAGCGGTCCATTCTTGGCGAAAGAGTGCTGGCGTTAAGCGCGGCCATCTTAAAAATGGAAGCCAAGCGTGAAGAGATTTCATGCGGTGATGTTAGTGCCAATGGGCCAAGCGTGGCGCTAGGGCTATGACTTAACGCGAAACGGACTGCACACTGAGCACTTCAAGTTTCTGGCGGTGCTCATGGTTTGCCATTCCATGTGCTGCGCGTTGAACATCATGAGCTTGCCTTGAAGGCTGCTGCCTATACCGCTCAATAATTTAAGGGCCTCTGTGGCTTGCATGCTGCCGATCACACCCACCAAGGGTGCCAACACGCCCATGGTGGCGCAGCGTTCTTCTTCAAAGCTTTGGGTGCGAGGAAACACGCAGGCATAGCAAGGCGCGTCGGCTTGGCGTGTGTCGTATACCGCAACCTGCCCATCAAAGCGCAAAGCAGAGCCCGACACCAAAGGCTTCGCGAACTGAGCACTGGCTTGGTTGATGAGTTGACGTGTTTCAAAGTTATCGGTGCAGTCCAACACCACATCGACGCTGGGCATGCAAAGCGCCAGCAAAGCAGCATCTGCTCTCTGCGAATAGCAAGTCACTTGAGCCTCGGGATTGATGGCTTGCATGGCAGCCTGCAGCGAGGCTACTTTGAGCTGACCCACACGCGCTTGGGAATGGGCAATTTGCCGTTGCAGGTTAGTGACATCGACATGGTCATGATCGATCAGGCTGATATGCCCAACACCTGCACTGGCCAAGTAAAGGGCAGCAGGTGAACCCAAACCGCCCGCGCCAACAATGAGCGCATGAGATTGAGAGACTCGCTCTTGGCCCTCGACGCCCCATTCATCTAAAAGAATGTGACGTGAATAACGCAGAAGCTGGTCGTCCCTCATGGGGGCTTACTTGTCTTTTTTCTCTACTTTTCGCTCAGCCAATGTGGCACTGACTTTGACCGGCAAGCCTTTCAGTTGGTTGAGGGCTTGGTTCAGTTGGAAGTCGTTGGCAGATCCAAATTCGGGCGGCCGTCTTTCGGATTCTGGCTTCTTGGCGTCGGCTTCCAATTTTTTCAAGGCTTCTTCGCGTGCTTTTTGGCGCGCTTCATTTTTCTTTTCAGCTTCCTGGCCGTTGAGCAAATGCTTCTCTAAGTCGGCTTCGCGAGTGCGCAGTGCTGCAAACACATTGCCGTTTTCGGTTTCATCGAGCATGACATCGGGCAAGATGCCCTTGGCTTGAATCGACTTGCCGTTGGGCGTGTAGTAGCGCGCTGTGGTGAGCTTCAAGGCCGTGTCAGGACCCAGTTGGCGAACTGTTTGAACCGAGCCTTTGCCAAAGGTTTGGCTGCCCATGATGGTGGCCCGCTTGTGGTCTTGCAATGCACCCGCCACAATTTCACTGGCTGAAGCTGAGCCTTCATTGACCAACACCACCAGAGGGATTTTTTTCAATTGTCCTTGGGTGTTTTGGGTGAGTCTTTGGATGGGGTCATTTTGTGAGTTGCGGCGCCAAAATTGAGGCGCTGCCTTGTAAACAAATTTACTTTCTTCAAGCTGGCCATTGGTAGACACCACTGTGACGTTATCGGGCAAGAAGGCTGCAGACAAGGCAATGGATGCGTCAAGTAAGCCACCTGGGTCGTTGCGTAAATCAAGCACCAAGCCTTTCAGGTTGGGGTCTTGTTTGAACATGTCTTCTAGCTTCTTGGAGAAATCTTCTACGGTTCTCTCTTGGAATTGAGACACGCGAATCCAGCCAAAGCCTGGTTCAACCACTTTGGCCTTAACGGACTGGGTTTTAATTTCTTCACGGACGATGGTGACCGTGAAAGTGCGGCTTTCGTCTTTGCGAAACACGGTGAGAACCACCTTGGTATTGGGTTCTCCACGCATGCGTTTAACAGCCTCGTTCATTGACAAACCTTTGACAAAGGCGTCGTCAATTTTGGTAATCAGGTCATTTGTTTTAAGTCCAGCGCGGTCGGCAGGTGAGTCTTCAATGGGCGACACAACTTTGACAATGCCTTCTTCTTGGGTGATCTCAATGCCCACACCCACAAAGCGTCCGGAGGTGCCTTCGCTGAATTCTTTGAAGCTTTTTTTGTCATAGTACTGTGAGTGTGGGTCAAGGCTAGAAACCATGCCAGAGATGGCTTCGGTGATGAGTTTTTTCTCATCCACGTTTTCGACATAGTCGCTTTTGACCATGCCAAAAACCGCGGCCAGTTGCTGGAGTTCTTCAAGCGGCAAGGGTGCAAAGGCACCTCTGGCCGTGGTTTGAAGCGAAATGGTGGTGAGGGCGCCTGCTAAAGCGCCTACGCTAAGCCAACCGACAATTTTCAGTTTCTGTCCCATGTGCATTGACCCAGAGGGTCTCCTTTAAAGCCAATATACACCTTGAATGCTGTCTTTGTGCAAGTCAGGAAATGTCTAGCCGCTAAATTAAGCCTTGCCTTGGTTGGCCACAGCGGCAGCGGCCTTGGCGGCTGCCGCTGCATCCCCCAAATAGTAGTGCTTAATGGGCTTCAAATTGGCATCGAGTTTATACACCAAAGGAATGCCATTTGGGATGTTCAAGTTCACGATGTCCTCATCGGAAATGTTGTCCAAGTACTTGATCAAAGCCCGAATAGAGTTGCCGTGCGCTGCCACCAAAATGTGTTTGCCCGCCTTAATGGCTGGCGCCATGGACTCGTTCCAAAAAGGAATGACCCGGTCCACGGTGTCTTTCAGGCATTCCGTGAGGGGAATGTCTTGAGGCTTCAGTTTGGCGTAGCGCAAGTCGGCGCGTTCACACCGGGGGTCGGTGGCTTCAAGGGCGGGCGGTGGCGTGTCATAGCTGCGACGCCAGACCAAAACTTGCGCATCGCCAAACTTTTGAGCGGTTTCGGCTTTGTTCAAGCCTTGAAGGGCACCGTAATGGCGCTCGTTCAGACGCCAACTGTTGTGCACAGGTAGCCACTGCCTGTCCATGGCATTGAGGGTGTGCCACAAAGTGTGAATGGCGCGTTTGAGGACACTGGTATAAGCCAAGTCAAACTCGTATCCTTCAGCTTTCAGCAAGCGCCCAGCCGCTTGGGCTTGCTCGATTCCGGTGGGAGTGAGGTCGACATCGGCCCAGCCAGTGAAGCGATTTTCTAAATTCCAAATGGACTCGCCGTGGCGAATGAGAACGAATTTGTACATTGTGAAAGGTTTAATCTGAGAAAGAAAAACAGGTTTACAGTCAGCATTTTAGAATTCGGATCTGGCAAGCAGTCTTTAAATAGACTGCAAATGAACTTTTTAAGGGTTTTTTGTGAATTTTTTGATTGAAAACTGGATGTTGGTTGCTGTGGCGGCATCCTCCGCGTTGGCTTTATTTTGGCCGGCCATTTCCAAAGGGGCAGCGGGCGGGGTTCAGCCTTCCGAGGCTGTGATGCTCATTAACCGCGAAAAGGCGGTTTTGATTGATGTCTGCGAACCCGCAGAATTTGCACAGGGGCATGCCGTAGGCTCCAAGAATATTCCACTGAGTGAGCTTGCCACCCAGCTCCCCTTGATGGTCAAAAACAAGGGATTGCCTGTGATTTTGGTCTGCCAAGTAGGCGGCCGCGCAAGTCGTGCTGCAGCCCAAGCTCAAAAGTTGGGCTATGAACGCGCACAGGCCTTGGCCGGTGGTCTGAAGGCTTGGCGTGAAGCTAGCTTGCCTGTCGAAAAAGCCTAATTGAGGCTGAAATAAAGCCTTGATTTTTTTGAGTTTTGATTGGAGTTGTCATGCCCCACGTGAAGATGTACACCACCGCTGTTTGCCCTTATTGCGTTCGCGCCAAGCAAATTTTGAAAGCCAAGGGTGTCACTGAAATTGAAGAAATTCGAATAGACACCCTGCCAGAGGCCCGCGAGCACATGATGAACATCACAGGACGCAGAACCGTGCCTCAAATTTTCATCGGTGAAACCCATGTCGGTGGATGCGACGATTTGATAGCGCTTGACGCCAAGGGCGGCTTAGTGCCCCTCCTTGCATAGGCGATAATCTGCCTAATCTCATGGCAGGGGCTTTTTCAAAGCGGCCTAGAGAAGATCACTTTTAAACAAGAGTTTTTATGTCAGAAGCAAGCACCCCTGTGTTCCAAATCCAGCGCGTTTACATGAAAGAGGCGTCTTTAGAGCAACCCAACTCACCTGGTATTTTGTTAGAACAGCAACAACCTGCTGTCGATATTCAGCTGGGTGTTGAGGCCAATCAAGCTGCAGAGGGTGTCTACGAAATTTGTGTCACTGCGACGGTTCACACCAAAATAGAAGACAAAACAGTGTTCTTGGTCGAGTGCAAACAAGCGGGTATTTTTGAAATCCGCAATTTGCCAGAAGACCAAATGGGACCCATCATGGGTATTGCTTGCCCTCAAATTGTTTACCCCTACTTGCGCGGCAACGTGGCCGACTTGGTCACCCGAGCAGGTTTCCCCCCTGTGCACTTGGCCGAAATTAATTTCCAAGCCATGTACGAGCAGCAGCAAGCTGAGGCCGCAGAAAAAGCTGCAGCCCCGCAAATTCAGTAATTTGCCGCGACGCCCCTCAATGAGCCTGAAGATTGCGGTCATTGGGGCAGGCGCTTGGGGCACAGCACTGGCCATCAGTGCCAGTCGGCACGCAGCAGGTCATCGAGTTCAACTGTGGACGCGTGATGCTGCTGCAGCCAAAGCCATGCAATCGCAACGCAGTAACCAGCGCTATCTGCGGGATGTTAATTTCCCTGATGCATTGCAATGCGCCAGTTCGCCTGATTCTGAATTGGCCCCATGGGCTGCCACGCAAGATTTGATCGTCATTGGCACGCCCATTTCGGCCTTGCGCGGTTTGCTGATGAAATTGCAAGACATTCAAGTGCCAGTGGCTTGGCTCTGCAAAGGTTTCGAGGCAGCCTCGGAGGGTGTTGGGTCGGGCGCTATGCCGCATGAGGTGTGTGAGCAGGTAGCGCCAAACATAAAGTCGGGCGCACTGAGCGGCCCCAGTTTTGCATTGGAGGTGGCGCGCGCGCAACCGACAGCTCTGGTTGCAGCCAGTGCGCATGCCAGTGTGCAGCAAATGTTGGTGGATGCTTTTCACAGCCCCAGCTTGCGGGTCTATGCCAACGAAGACATTGTGGGCGTCGAGGTGGGAGGTGCTGTGAAAAATGTATTGGCCATTGCAACCGGATTGAGCGATGGTCTCAATTTAGGCTTGAATGCGCGCGCAGCCTTAATCACCCGCGGTTTGTCAGAAATGACGCGGTTGGGGGTGGCCTTGGGTGCCAAGGCAGAGACTTTCATGGGCTTGTCTGGTTTGGGCGATTTGGTTCTCACGGCGACAGGCGATCTCAGTCGCAATCGCAAGGTGGGTTTGTTGCTGGCGCAGGGCATGGACTTGCAGCAGGCGGTTCAATCATTGGGCCATGTCGCAGAAGGTGTCTACAGTGCACGCACCGTGGTCAAGCGAGCGCAGGCTTTGGGTATTGACATGCCTATTTCGCAGGGTGTGCTGGCTTTGTTGGATGGCAAGTTAAAGCCCGCTGAAGCCGTAGTCGCTCTGATGGGCAGAGGCGCTAAAGACGAGAATTAAACCGGCGTAAAAGCCAGTCGCACATAGATGGGAGCGAAGGCTTCAGCTTGCGTAATTTCAATCAGAGTTTCTTTGGCCAACTCAAGCAGCGCAATGAACGTGACCACCAAGACGGGCGTGCCTTTGCTGGGGTCAAACAAGTTTTCAAATTCTACAAACTTGCGGCCTTGAAGGTGCCTTAAAACAATGCTCATGTGCTCTCGCACACTGAGTTCTTCGCGCGTGATTTTGTGGTGTTGAACCAGCTTGGCGCGTTTCAAAATATCGCGCCATGCTTCTTGCAGCTCAACCAAGTGCACGTCGGGAAAGCGCGGCTGCAAACTTTGCTCAATGTAGACCTGCGCCTTTAAAAAGTCGCGACCATATTGAGGTAAGTTGCCCAATTGCATGGAAGCCATTTTCATTTGCTCGTACTCGAGCAAACGGCGGACCAACTCGGCGCGAGGATCTTCTGGCTCTTGGCCTTCAGCCACCTTTTTCGGCGGCAACAACATGCGTGATTTGATTTCGATCAGCATGGCGGCCATGAGCAAATATTCAGCGGCCAACTCGAGGTTGTGCTCGCGAATTTCATCGACGTAACTCAGGTACTGGCGCGTGACCGCGGCCATGGGAATGTCGAGGATGTTGAAGTTTTGCTTGCGAATGAGGTACAGCAACAAATCCAGCGGACCCTCGAAGGCCTCTAGAAAAACCTCTAAGGCATCTGGTGGGATGTAGAGGTCGTTGGGCATGGAAAACAAAGGCTCACCATACAGACGCGCCACCGCCACATGGTCGATGACCTCCGGCTGGCCGCTCGTGTTTTCAACGACGGGCAGAAGCTCTGTAGAAGCAGCAGTATTTTCCAAAAGACTCAGCCTTTGGTGTGATACACGTAAGGTTTTTGGTCCACGCGGCCTTCGTTGAATTCTTTCAACACATGGCGGTCGACAGAGGCATTCCACAACAGCGCACGGGCTTCTTTTTGGGCGGCCTCAAGATGCGGCCGATCAATTTTGAGCTGGTCGATGAACTGTGTGGTGTCCGAACGGTAGTCGGGACGACGAAAAAAATGCAGGAGCGACATGGCAAAGCGCTTTCTAAGGAACTAGTGAATATTTTAGCGGGGCTGAGTCAGGATTTTTCTGACAAAAAGGCTGATTCAAGGGCGCTAGACCAATCAGGCCATACTTTGCTGTCGACTAAATTCAACAATCCCGTTCTTTTGGCAATGTCCATGGGTTGGTGATTCAGTCCGCAAATGATCAGTCTGACGTGTTTCTTTTGACAAACCTGCGCCAAGGCCACCAACGCGTCTGCCCCCGAAGAATCGATGTAAATCAGGTTTTTCAGGTCCAAAACAACAGCTTTATGGGGCAGTTCGTCCTCAATTGCTTCCACCATTTTGACGGCACCAAAGAACAGGGCACCATAAAAACGGTAAGCCCGCACCCGCCCCTGTTGATTTAAAAGTAAAGGGGAGTCGATGTCTTTCAGTTCTTCAACACGACTGAGGCTGGAAATTCGGTAGATGAAGGTGATGCAGGCCGCAAACAGGCCAAATTGAACGGCCACCGTGAGATCAACCATGACAGTGAGCAGAAACACGGCGAGCAAGGTCATGCGGTAAGGCGCGCGAAATTGTTTTAAATCTGTGAAGGCGTGCCATTCGCCCATGTTCCATGCCACAAACATCAAGATGGC
>SXXD01000032.1 GCA_005789685.1 Burkholderiales bacterium | reverse complement strand
AGAAAACTGAGGATCGTCCACCAATTTTTGATTCAGCTCGGTTTTGAAATAACCTGGGCCAATGCCATTGACGTTGATGCCAAATTGGCCCCAATCAATGGCCATGCCTTTGGTGAACATTTTGAGCGCGCCTTTGCTCGCGGTGTAGGGCGCAATGCCAGGGCGGCCCAGTTCGCTTTGAACAGAGCAGATGTTGATGATTTTGCCGTGGCCACGCGGAATCATTTTTTGCGCCACAGTTTTGCCAACGTAGTAAACACTGTCTAGGTTGGTACGCATGAGGGTGTGCCAATCTTCGTCCTTGTATTCATGCAAAGGACCGCGAATTTGCATACCGGCGTTGTTGATCAAAATTTCAATGGCGCCCACATCGGCTTCAATTTTGTTCACAGCTGTCGCCACATCTTGGGCGTTGGTGACATCAAAAACCGATTGGCTGATCTTGAGGCCTTCTGCTTGAAGTATGGAAGCCGCCGCTGCTACTTTCTCTGCATTGCGTCCATTGAGAACGACATGCGCGCCAGCTTCACCCAGTGCACGTGCAAGGGCAAAGCCGATGCCTGCAGAAGAGCCTGTAATAAGGGCAAGCTTACCGGTCAGTTGAAATGATTGAAGTACGGTCATGTTTCAAAAAAATTAATCGGTAGGCAGCGCATAGTCATCAGCGCTAAATACGGTGTGGAACACAGTGCCATCAAACATGGCAATGAGGTCCTTAGAAACTTCGCGGCTTTTGAGACGCACTTCTGAGGCCAAGGCAATTTCAATGGATTCACGTGTAGGGTAGCGCACGGAAAGCACCATGCCAAAGTGAGGATCGCCGACATCGCTTTCAACTTGTCTTAAAACGCGCACTTCTTGCGCGCCTGGAAACCGCGTCCACAAAGGAACCAGTTCCTTGCGAATGTAGTTGTTGAAGTCTTGCTCCATGCCAGGTTTGACATTGCCTTGAAAAAATGCGCATCGAATGAACATGAAAGTCCTAATGTTTGTGAAGAGAATGGGTTTGAACTAGAGGGTCGTGATGCCTAAGTGAGTCTTCTTGGTAAGCGACTAACTTCGCCATGGCATTCTCCAAAAGATCCGATACAGCCTGGTTGATGCTTAAAGCGATGACATCACTTTCATCAGCACTGGGTTTTTCCAAGGTTTTCAGTTGACTGTCTAACAAGCCGGCTTGCATGTAATGGCCCTTGCGATCTTGCATGCGCTGCTTGATCAGGTCTGGTTTGCCATCTAAAAATAGAAAAACAACCGGGCCTGCTTGTTGCCGAATGCGATCTCTGTAAATAAGCTTGAGGGCAGAGCAGGCCACGATGGCGCCCGTTTTGCCCTGAGGGTTTTGTTCTGAATTGGCAAGGTAGTTGGCAATGCGGTTTAGCCAAGGCCAGCGGTCGGCATCTTCAAGGGCAATGCCGGCACTCATCTTGGCCACACTTTCGGGCAGGTGAAGTTCGTCGCCGTCTTTCATGGGCAAACCAAGGGCCTCTGAAAGGCCTTCGGCCAGTGTTGATTTGCCGGATCCGGAAACACCCATCACGATGATGCGAAGTGGAGGGTCTGCTTTGCGCATCAGATGTTGTTTAAATTCATGCGAGCCAATTCACCTGCGGTGTCACAGCTTGATTTGAGATGATTTCGCGGCAAAGTGCGTTTTGCCGCGAAATTTAAATTCAGTCTGCCTTGGCACCAGAGGCTCTGACAATGGGGCCCCAGCGTTGAACTTCTGCTCTGTTCATATCGGCCATGGTTTCTGGGCTGCTGCCCATGATGATGTAGCCCAACTCGGTCATGCGTTTAACGAACTCAGGTGACTTGGTGCCTTTCACCGCTTCAGCGTTAAGTCGCATGATTACATCACGAGGTGTATTGGCAGGCACTGCCAAGCCAAACCACACGCCTGATTCATAACCCGCCACGCCTGCCTCTGCCATGGTGGGCAAATCGGGCAGCAAAGGATCGCGTTTGGAACCGGTGGTGGCCAAAGCTTTGAGCTTGCCAGATTTGATGTGAGGAATGGCCGACGGAATGTTGTCAAACATCATCATGACTTGACCTCCCAGAAGGTCCGTGACAGCGGGTGCACTGCCTTTGTAGGGGATGTGTGTGATGTTGACATTCGTCAAAGATTTGAACATCTCGCCAGACATGTGAATGCTGGTACCACTGCCACTAGAAGCGTAATTCATGGCGCCTGGTTGTGATTTGGCAAGCGCAATGACTTCAGAGACAGAGTTGGCTTTGATCGATGGGTGCAAAACCAGCACATTGTTCAAGGAAACCAAAGCTGTGACAGGCACCAAGTCTTTGTTGGGGTCAAAGGGCATCTTGGCATACAGTGCAGGATTGATGGCCTGAATGCCGCTGGTTGTCATGAAAATGGTGTAGCCATCGGGGTTGGCGCGGGCCACTTCAGCACCGCCAATGTTGCCGCCTGCACCTGGTTTATTGTCAACCGTGACGGGTTGGCCTAAATTTTTTGATAGCTCTAGTGCAATGGCTCTGGACGCAATATCGACAGCGCCGCCTGGGGGGAAAGGGCAGACCAGTCGAATGGCTTTGTTGGGAAAAGCTTGTGCCAATGCAGCGGGGGCAGACAGCAAAGCACTGGCCATGCCGACTGACAAAGCCAGAGCAGAAACCCATGAAAATGATGGGCGTAACTTGAAAGATGCCATTTAAAACTCCTCAGGATCGAAATTGAGCCCCAAGCCTATTTGAATTTTTGGATTTTGAGCACAGGATATTCCCTTGATTCTGTGAGTGAAGTTCACAACAAAATAATTCAATTTCGCGGTTTAATCAGGATTCAACGGGCGTTTTCGAATGCCTCTTCGGATATCCCAATCCTTGAATCGAGCTTGCATGCCATTTCTTCCCTCCTTGCTGCTTAATTTAGGCCACGCGCTTGACCATCTGTTTTTATTGATTTTTGCCACCGCAGTAAGTGCCATCGCAAAAGATTTTGGCGTCGCCGGTTGGGAGGACATGATGCCCTACACGGTGGGTGCCTTCATGATGTTTGGTTTTGCTTCAATCCCTGCAGGCCGCCTGGGTGATTTGTGGGGCCGTCGGCAAATGATGTTGGTGTTCTTTTTCGGCATGGGGCTATCGGCCGTTGGTGTCTCACTCACTCAAACCCCTCTTCAAATGGGCATTGCGCTCACTGTTTTAGGCATTTTTTCCGCCATCTACCACCCCGTCGGTATCCCCATGCTGGTCCAAAAAGCAGAAAAGCCTGGCTTCACCATTGGCGTCAATGGCTTAGCTGGTAATTTGGGCATTGCCTTGGCGGCACTTTCAACTGGGTTTTTGGTTGCTTGGCAAGGATGGCGAATGGCTTTTATCGTGCCCGGTTTGGTTTCTATTGCCTGTGGCTTTGTGTTTGCCTGGTCTGCGCCCCAAGAGGGAGGTGCGCCTGCTAAAAAGAAATCCAATTCTGTTCAATTGCCTAAAAATGTTGCATGGCGAACTTTTGCGGTCATGGTTGCAACCGCCACAACCACCAGCGTGTTGTTCAACATCACCACCAATGGCAACGCCCAATTGCTGGCCGAACGTCTAGATGGCTTGGTCAACGATCCTGCACGTTTAGGCATGCTGCTGGCTGCCATTTATGCCGTGGCCTCTTTGGCGCAATTGGTGGTGGGTCGGTTGCTCGATTGGTTCCCAGTCAAGCCCCTGTTCTTATGTGTCTTGCTTCTTCAAATTGTGGCTTTTGGGGTGGCGTCGCAAACCTCTGGTTGGATTTGGTATGTTGCCGCCATCGCTTACATGGTGATGGTTTTTGGTGCCATTCCATTCAACGATACCATGGTGGTTCGCTACATTGACGATGCCATGCGCTCACGTGTGAGCGGAACGCGCATTGCCATTTCGTTTGGTTTTAGCTCGATTGCGGTTTACTTGCTTGGACCTGTGGTCAAGGTGGCCGGCTTTACGCAGTTGATGGTGGCACTGACCTGCGTGGCTGCTTTGGGTGCCTTCTTCCTTTTGTTCTTGCCCAACGAAGCGCAAATGAATGCCCATTTAAAGGGCGGCAGTGGCAACCACCTCTAAACGCCATTTGGAAGAAGCCAAATTTGAACCATGTTGACTTCCTTATGGTGTGTGTTGTGCCAAATAAGCAATAGCAGCAGCCATGCCATTGGGGCCATAGGGAATTTTTTGAACCGTCATGGCCGCTTCAACGCCCGCAAGTGCACCCAAGATCATGGGTTCGTTCATATCGCCTAAATGACCAATTCGAAAGACGCGGCCAGCCAAGGGGCCTAAACCACCTGCAATGGCCACTTGAAATTTTTCGCGTGCTACGGTGCGAATGGCTTCTGGGTCAATGCCTTGAGCAACTTCAATGGCGGTGACCGAGGATGAGAAGCCTTCTGGATCTTGGCAGTGCAGTTTGATGGTCCCTGCTGTGGCCCAGCAAGAGACGGCTGCCCTAACCGCTGCGCCCACTCTGTGGTGACGTGCAAAAACCGCTGCCAGGCCCTCTTCTTTGAGCAAGCCCAAGGAAACCTCTAAACCTGCAAGGTGTGCCAAAGGTGGGGTGCCGCAAAACTTGGCAGATTGGTTGTCGGTTTTTCGCTCTAACCAGCTCCAGTAGTAGCGAGGTTTGGCATGAGCCTCAGACCAAGCAAAAGCTTTGGCATTGACGGCCACAAAGCCAAGGCCAGGCGGCATCATCAAGCCTTTT
>SXXD01000031.1 GCA_005789685.1 Burkholderiales bacterium | reverse complement strand
GCGCAAAACACCTCGATATCGCCATCGCCGCCTACTTTTCGCGGACCGTCGCGCTTGATGTGCGGCTCAAGCACGATGATTCACCGCACTCGAACCTTTCTGTTCGTATGCGGCTGCCAAGGCTGTGGGCGTGGTCATTCCTGCCTTGAACAAAAAACTCACGGGCATGTCTTTCCGCGTGCCCACATCCGATGTGTCCGTGGTTGACCTCACGGTTGAGTTGAACTCTGAGGCCACCTACGCAGAAATTTGTGCAGAGATGAAAGCCCAATCACAAGGCGCTTTGAAAGGCGTGCTGGGTTACACCGAAGACAAAGTGGTGGCCTCCGATTTCCGCGGCGAGCCTTGCACCAGCGTGTTTGATGCCGACGCAGGTTTGGCCCTGGACACCACCTTCGTGAAAATTGTCAGCTGGTATGACAACGAGTGGGGCTACTCTAACAAGTGCTTGGAAATGGTTCGCGTTATTTCTAAGTAATTTACTTGGCCCCAAGTTCACGCTTCAAGGCGTGAATGCAAAAAGCCCAACCATTTCTGGCTGGGCTTTTTTTCGACTGATAAAAACTTGCGCCGTTGTCACTCGGCGCAAAGACTCAACTCAGGTGTTTGCCAATCAACCCTGCCAATTCAAACATCGTGATTTGGTCTTTGCCAAACACCGGTTTGAGTTTGGCATCGGCGTTGATGGCGCGTTTGTTGGTGGGGTCTTGCAAGCCTTGCGCCTTGATGTAGTCCCACAACTTCTTCACCACTTCTGTGCGTGCCACTTTGTCGGTGCCAATCACTGCGGCCAAATCGGTGCTGGGTGTGAGGTTGCCCACTGCGGCTTTGCGCGGCGTTTTGGCAGCAGCTGTTTTCTTAGTGGCGGCTTTTTTGGCTGGGGCTTTGGCCGACTTGGCCGCAGCTTTGCCTGCCGTTTTTCCTGCCGCTGTTTTGGCGCCAGCTGCATATTTAGCTAGCGTTTTGCGCGGAGGGAACTTGCTCTTGCGGGGCTCAAACTCAAATACAACCTTGTCTTCTTCGGCATTCCACGACAAGAAAGCCTTGAAGGCGCGGCGCGTTCGATTGCTCACAAACTTTTCTAGCAAATCGGTTTTACCGTCGCTCAACAACTTGGCAATTTGCTCGCGCTCAACCACTTGCTGCAACACAATTTTGCCGCACTTGAAATTGCAGGTGGGTGTGGGTTGACCTTCTGTGGGCACGGCTTTTTCGCACACGTAGTTGCTGCCGTGCTCATGCACAGCACCACCGCATTTGGGGCAAGCCCCCAGAGATTCGCTACCTGCAAAATCAACGATCTCGCCCGTCTCTTCGTTCTTTTTGTCATTGCCAAAATCAAACTCGAGCTTCCAGTTTTTTTCTTCTTCGTTGTACTTCAAGGCAATTTCTGAAGTGAATGGCCAACCGGCTTTAGAGCGGAAGCCTTCTAATGGGCCAATCTTTTTGTCGCGCAAGAATTGCTCAACCTCAGCCTGCTCAAAGGTACGACCTGCAGGTGTTTTGCCAAATGAGAAGCCACAACCTGCAGCCGCTGTGTCATCGGCAGCCGCATCTTTGCCCACGCAGGCATAACGGCGATAGTTCTCTTTCACGATACCGCCACAGTTGGGGCAGGGTGTGCTCAGAGTGGCGTAGTCACCCGGAATGGTGTCACGATCGTATTCTTTGGCTTTCTTCACAATGCGCTCGGTCATGTCAGCAATCTGGCGCATGAAGTCTTCGCGGCTGAGCTTGCCGTGCTCCATTTGCGACAGCTTGTATTCCCAATCACCTGTGAGTTCGGGCTTGGACAACTCTTCCACACCCAAGCCGCGCAACAAAGTCATCAACTGGAACGCTTTGGCCGTAGGAATCATTTCGCGGCCATCGCGCAAAATGTATTTCTCATTGATCAAGCCCTCAATGATGGCCGCGCGCGTGGCAGGCGTGCCCAAACCTTTTTCTTGCATGGCTTCGCGCAGCTCGTCGTCGTCCACCATCTTGCCGGCACCTTCCATGGCACCCAACAACGTAGCTTCTGAATAGCGCGCGGTCGGCCGTGTTTTGAGGGGCTTGCTTTCAACTGAGCCCACACCCACTTGCTCACCTGGCGCTACGGCCACCAAATTTTGTCCTTTGTCACCTTCTTTGGCATCGTCCACCTCGTCGGCCGCTTCTTTGCCGTAAATGGCCAACCAACCGGGCTTGACCAAGACCTTGCCTTCGGTTTTGAAACTGTGACCGGCTGCGGTGCTGATTCGCGTGGTCACCATGTACTCTGCACTTGGGAAAAACACCGCCATGAAGCGGCGCACCACCAAGTCGTACAGTTTTTGTTCCGCATCAGACAAGCCAGAAGGGGCCTGCAAGGTGGGAATGATCGCAAAGTGATCACTGACCTTGGCATTGTCAAAAATGCGCTTAGAGGGCTTGATATAGCCGTTGTTGAGCGCTGTGAGGGCATGGGGCGCCAAATGCTTCATGCCACTGTCGGCCAACATGTTGAAGGTGTCCTTGGCCACCGGCAAGTAATCTTCAGGCAATGCACGTGAATCGGTACGCGGGTAGGTGAGGGCCTTGTGGCGCTCGTACAAAGACTGCGCCAGCGACAAGGTGGTTTTGGCAGAGAAGCCGAACTTGCCGTTGGCT
>SXXD01000215.1 GCA_005789685.1 Burkholderiales bacterium | reverse complement strand
TCGGTAATAGGCATCGGCTTCTAAAGCCTCAATGGCTGATTCGGGTGGATTGCTGATGTCCTCGCCAAACAGGAAATCTAAAAATGGCACAAAGAAGTAATAGAAAACAAAAGGGAAAAACAAGATCCAGCTGCTGACTCCAAAAACAGAAACCGCAACCGTGCCCACCAGTGCGATAGCAGGCCCCACGACAGAAAATAGCCATGCAAAACGCTTCTTATCAATGTAAGAAGGCGTTGGACTTTGGCGGTTTTCAATGGCTGTCGTCACAATAGAATATAGGATGAAGTTTGATGTGTGAAGTATGCCGCATGATCACTGAATGAACAGGGTATTACCCCTAGTTCAAACGGCAGGCGTGGTTTATAACAACACGCTAAGGAGTTTATCAATGGGTGGTAGTTTTTACGAGTTTTTCCGAAGCGGCCGTATCTTTGCGGTATTGCTTGGTCTTTGTGCATTGATGGCATGTCAGAAGTCAGATTCAACTTCAAGTTCATCCAAAATACCTGTGCATACAGGCGGTGCCGATTGGCTTGAAAAAAGCGATGCCAGAAAAGGCTTCGTAGCAGCACCCACGGGGCAGGTTAAAGATGCACAGGGCAAGGTCATTTGGGACTTTGATGCATTTGCCTTTGTACAAGGCAATGCGCCCGCAACGGTCAACCCAAGTTTGTGGCGTCAAGCCTCTTTGAACAATCAAATTGGCTTGTTCAAAGTAACCGAGGGCATCTGGCAGTTAAGGGGCTTTGACCTGGCCAACATGACCTTGATTCAAGGCAAGACGGGCTGGATTGTGGTCGATGCCCTGACCGCACAAGAAACCTCGGCCGCGGCACTGGCTTTTGCACGCCAGCATTTGGGCCCGCAAAAAGTCTCTGGCCTTATTTTTACACACAGTCACGCCGATCATTTTGGAGGTGCATTGGGCGTGGTAAGTGCAGAGGAAGCCAAAGCCCGAAAACTGCCCATCGTTGCACCATCTGGCTTTATGGAAGAGGCCACCAGTGAAAATATTCTCATGGGCCCCGCCATGGGGCGACGGGCCATGTACATGTACGGCAGCAATTTGCCCAAAAGTCCAACAGGGCTTGTCGACAATGGCTTGGGCAAAGCGGTGGCGTTTGGAAAACTCGGTATTTTGGAGCCCAACATCACCGTTGAATCAGAAAAAAAAGAACTGTTAATTGATGGCGTTCGTTTTGTTTTTCACAATGTACCTGGCAGCGAGGCGCCCTCGGAGTTCATTTTCTATTTGCCTGACTTCAAAGCGTTTTGCGGCGCTGAAATCATGGGCCATACTTTGCACAACCTGTACACCTTGCGCGGTGCGAAGGTGCGAGATGCCACCAAGTGGGCGTCTTATTTGAACGACTCTTTGCGCCATGTCGAAAATTCCGAAGTGGTGTTCAATCAGCATCATTGGCCGGTCTGGGGCGCTGCCAATATCCAAGACTTTATTGCCAAACAAAGAGACACCTATCAGTTCATTCACGATCAAACGGTGCGGCAAATGAATGCCGGTTTGAACGCTGCTGAAATTGCAGAAAATCTTCAGCTGCCCCCTTCACTGGATGAACATTTGAGTGTGCGCGGTTATTACGGCACAGTTCGGCACAATGTGAAAGCGGTCTACCAAAACTACATGGGCTGGTTTGATGCCCACCCTTCCAACCTGGACCCTTTGCCCGCATTGCAAGCTTCTGAAAAATACGTCCAACTCATGGGCGGGGTCGACAAAGTGGTAGCGGCAGCCCAAGAGGCCATGGCCAAAACAGATTACCGCTGGGCGGCCGAGCTGCTAAAGCATGCAGTTTATGTAGCGCCTAAGCATGCGCAAGCCAAGGAAATGTTGGCGCAGTCTTTTGAAAAGCTGGGTTATGCGGCCGAGTCATCTGCTTGGCGAAACTTTTACCTAAGCGGTGCAATGGAGTTGCGTCAAGGCACGCCCGAAAAAGGCATGCCCCGAGAGGGCATGATCGACATGCTGAATCAAACCCCCATAGAACGGTTTTTAGAGGCCATGGCGGCATCGCTCAATGCCCCCAAGGCTGAGGGCAAAAAAATGAAAATCAACTTGGTGTTTTCGGACACCCAACAAAGTTTTGTATTGTCTCTTGAAAATTCTGTGTTGCATCGTATGCAGGCGCGACCTGATCCAAATGCAAATGCAACACTCACCCTGACGAAGCCATTTTTTATCAAGATGGTACTGGGCCAAGCAGGTGCCAAAGACTTGCTCTTGTCCGATCAAACCAAGATCGAAGGCAGCAAAGTTGATTTGGCTTTGTTTTTCAGCATGCTGGACAAAGCGCCCGGTAATTTCTCCATTGTCACGAGGTAATTTCAATGACGCATTTTGAATTTGATTATGTGGTGGTAGGTGGTGGATCTGCGGGATGCTGCGTGGCAGGGCGCTTGAGTGAAGATCAAGATACTTCTGTGTGTTTGCTTGAAGCTGGCGGCCCCGACAATTCGGTGTTTGTTCGGGCTCCTTTGGGATTTGCAGCCACAGCTTCCTTAAACCTCAACAGCTGGGGCTACAACACCGTGCCTCAGGCCGGCTTTAACGGCCGCAAAGGATTTCAGCCGCGCGGCAAAGTGATGGGCGGCAGCTCTTCCATCAACGCCATGGTTTACACGCGCGGCAATGCCCGCGATTACGACAGTTGGGCCGCCTTGGGCAACCCTGGTTGGTCTTTTCAAGATGTTTTGCCCTACTTTAAAAAGTCAGAAAACAACGAGTGCTTTGGCGCTACAGATTACCGAGGTGTGGGCGGTCCTTTGAATGTGAGTTTTCTGCGCAGCCCCAGCCCCTTGAACCAATTGTTCATGAAGGCTTGCAACGAGCAGGGCATTCCAAGCAACCCCGATTACAACGGCGCTCAGCAATTTGGGGTGTCGCCCGGTCAGGTCACGCAAAAGGGCGGCGAGCGCTGGAACGCGGCCAGAGCATACGTTGACCCCCACCGTCATCAAAGCAATTTGAATGTCATCTCACATGCGCATGCCACGCAAATTATGTTTGAAGGCAAACGCGCTGTCGGCATCAAATACAAGGTCAATGGTGTGGACCATGAGGTGCGTGCGCGCAAAGAAGTGATTGTTTCGGGTGGTGCTTTTGGTTCACCGCAATTGCTTATGTTGTCGGGGGTTGGCCCCGCTTTGCATTTGCAAGACTTGGGCATTCCCCTGTTCCATGAGTTGCCAGGCGTAGGACAAAACTTGCAAGACCACATCACTACGGTGCTGATTTACAAGACCCAAAAAATAAACGATGCCATGGGCTTTTCGTTCAAAGGAGCCCTGAACATGTTCAAGGCCATGTTGGAGTGGCGCAGCAAGCGGACGGGTTGGATCACCTCCAACGTGTCTGAAACACAGGGCTTTGTATCTACCGAGGGCAACAACGAGTATCCCAACATTCAGTTGGCTCTGTGCACTGGCATTGTGGACGATCACGCGCGCAAAATGCATGCTGGCCATGGGTATACCTTGCACGTCACCCTCATGCGCCCTCAAAGCCGTGGCAGCCTAACTCTGGCCAGTCGCAACCCCACCGAAAAGCCTCTCATTGACCCCGCATTTTTCAAAGAGTCAGCCGACATGAAGACCTTGGTAACTGCGACCCAATTGGGTTTGCGTGTCATGCAGTCGCCGGCATTGTCTTCTCACAGAGGCGACATGATTCATGCGGTAGATGCCAACAATCCGGCGCAAGTTGAAAGCTTTCTGCGTGACCACTCCGACACCGAATACCACCCCGTGGGCACTTGCAAAATGGGCCCTGCGCAAGATCCGATGGCAGTGGTCGATGCCGAGCTTCGCGTTCATGGCTTGCAAAATTTACGCGTCATCGATGCGTCCATCATGCCGCACTTGGTGACGGGCAATACCAATGCCCCCACCATCATGATTGCCGAAAAAGGGGTTGATTTAATTCGCGGGGCTAGGCTTTAAGCGCAATAAAACAAAGCTGCAAAAACTAGATATGACAGCCAGCGCCCAAAACCCAGCACCGTAGGTGCCAAACAGGGTGGCCAAACCACCAAAGAGGGGTGGGCCGACCACCACGCCCAAAAAAGTAAAGGTCAAGGTGCCGCCCGTGGCAACACTGGCCTTGCCCTCGGGTGCCTGTCTGGCCACTTCTGCCAAATAGACGCCGTTCCAACCAATGGCGGATGCGCCAAAAAGCAGCAGCAGGGTCCAGACACCATAGACGGGAAGAATAGGCAACAAAAGAGGGGTTGCAGCCGCGCAAAGGGTCATGCTGATGGCCAAACCCGCCAGCATTTTTTGCGAACTTAAATAATGATCGGCCACATAGCCCCAAGCAACTCGCCCAACGATGCCCCCCATTTGTGTGACGGAAAGCAGCAATCCAGCGGCCACCAGCCCATACGATAAATCATCGTGCAAGTAAGTGACCAAGTATGTGGTGAGCGAGACTTGAACCATCGAGAACATGAATGAACAGCCCGCCATGGTGGCCAGTGTGCGGTGCGACAACACCATGCGAATAGGTGCCAACAATGTCCTGAAGTTCAGCTTCAAACCAACTTGCCTGTGCTGGTCCATTTCATGACGAAGGGGTTGCGACAAGATGGCACTGATCAAGCACACCACGGCAACGCTGATTAAACTCAATTGCCAGCCGATTCCCAGCATGAGGCTGGGAACAATGGCGCCCGCTAACATGGAGCCTAGTGGCACACCTGTTTGTTTGATTGAAAAAACCAGCGACATTTGATGGGCCGGTGTTGTCCGTGTCAATATTTGCGAACTGGCCGGTGTGATCGGGCCATATCCCAAGCCAATGAACAAGGCACCTAAGCCAGTAGCGGGTAACCAAGGTACGGCGCAAAGACAGAGCCCTATTGCACACAGCATGAGTCCCAATTGGCTCACCCGAATAGGTCCCAAACGTGTCACGCTGGTGCCTGAGGTGAGGCTGGAAATCATGGCACCAAGGTAGGTGATGGCGACATAGACGCCCACCAAGGCAGGCGATACCGCTAAATCTTTGGCTGCAACAGGCGCCATGACGGGAAGCGTTAACAAGGCCATGGAGACCATGGCCTGGATGAACAAGGTCGCAAGCAGGGGCAGCCAATTACTCATGCAGTCTTAAGATATGTTAGCCAACACCATGACGCAGCTGTGCTGACAGCCTATAGCCTTGAGAAGAACAAGCCATTTTGGGGTGAACATTTAGGTGTAATCATCAATCACAGGCATGAAAAGTACTCCTAATTTTTGGAATTGTGGGTTGACATCACGAAAACCCCATAGGGCTCGCACCTAGATTATGAGCGACACTTTTAATGCGTCAGGTGAAAATAGCTCAATTGGTCGATAAGGACAAACGGGAGTTAAACTCCCGTTTGTTTTTTGACCACTAGGATTTATTCATGGATTTGCTTCAAGCTCTCAACTGGCGTTATGCCACCAAAAAAATGGACCCCACCAAGGCGGTCCCAGAAGCCAAAGTGCTACGCATTTTGGAAGCCATTCGCATGACCGCTACTTCAAGCGGATTGCAACCCTATGAAATCATTGTGGTTACCAACAAAGAAGTTCGAGCCAAAATTCAAGCTGCTGCCAGTAACCAAGCTCAGATAACAGAAGGCTCACACCTTTTGGTATTTGCCGCATGGAACGACTACACCGCTGACCGCATCAACATGATGTTTGACTACAACAATGAAGTACGCGGCTTTGTGAACGAAGGTGCTGAAGCCTATCGTCAAATGTTGTTGAAGAACTATCCTGCCAAAGGCCCCGAAGTTAATTTCCAGCATGCTGCCAAGCAGTCCTACATTGCTTTGGGTACTGCTTTGATTGCTGCCGCTGAGCAAGAAGTAGACGCAACGCCCATGGAAGGTTTTAACCCATCTGCAGTAGACGAAATTTTGGGCTTGGCATCTCGCGGACTGCGCAGCACGGTT
>SXXD01000214.1 GCA_005789685.1 Burkholderiales bacterium | reverse complement strand
GTGCGCCCTCAGCGCAGCAGGCGTAGCCTGCTCTATGTTCACAGCGGAGACACCCATGCCATCTAAACGTTTGATGACATCTGGATCGGTGACAGACTTTTGCAAAGCTGCAGTGAGTTTTTCTAGCACCGGTTTAGGCGTTCCTTTAGGTGCATAAAGGCCAAAAGAAATGTTGATCTCAAAGCCCTTCACGCCAGCTTCAGCAATGGCCGGTGTCTCGGGTAGGGAGGGCAATCTGTTTTTACCAGCCGCCGCATAAGCTTTGATTTTGCCGTTCTTCACTGAAGGCACGGTACCCGATGTTTGATCACACAAAATATCAACCTGGCCACCCATTAAGTCGGTCAGTGCTGGGCCTGTTCCTTTGTAGGGAATTTCATTCAATTGAACCCCTAAGACATTCATCATCATCAAGCCACAAAGGTGGGAAGCAGAGCCTACGCCCGCATGGGCCAAGCTGACTTTTTTCTGATTGGTTTTGAGGTAAGCCACAAACTCATTCAGGTCTTTAGGCGGAAATTCAGTTCTTGCAACAATCACCATAGGGCCGCTTGTGGCAGATCCAATGGGCTCAAAATCGTCCACTGGGTGATAGCTCAAATTTTTGTACATGGCCATGTTGGTTGCGTGGCTGACGTGAATCATGAGCAGGCTATAACCATCTGGCTTGGACCTTGCCACTTTGGCGGTGCCGATGCTGCCCGAGGCACCTGCCGTGTTGTCGACCACAATTTGTTGGCCTAAGATCTTTTGCATCGAGCCTGCAAACAAGCGCGTAATGGTGTCACCTGGTCCGCCAGCGGCGTAGGGCATCACCATGGTAATTGGCTTGCTGGGGTAGTCTTGCGCAGTGGCATGTCCTACCCAAGCACTTCCCAATGCACACAAGGATAAAACAAGGGCTCTGCGAATGTGTGATTTAAATTTCATGGAGTTTGTCTCTGTTTAAGTTTTAAAAATAGGGGCTTGAATGGCCATCAAGCGAGCAAGCGTTTTCGAATTTCTGAGGGTTCTAAAACTTCCAGCGGAAATGCACCGCCGCCAGGAATACCAACTTGCGTGGCATTCAAAAGCATAGAAACCATGACGTAAGTGCCTGACAAAACGGTGAGGTCAATGACAGCCTGCTCACCCATCTTGTTCACGGCTTCTTGCCAAAGCGCATCGGGCACTCTGTGATTCAAACTGAGTTGAACGCAGTAGTCATAGACCAAGCGCTCATCGTCTGCCATGCTGTTTGGCCGTTTGCAGGCTTGCAAATCTTTCATCACTGGATCTGAGAGGCCTGCTTTTCGGGCGATGGTTTCATGTGCCCACCACTCGTATTGCGCATTGGAGATACGGGCTTGAATCAGAATGGCAAATTCATTCAATCGTTTGTTAACCGAGGTTCGAAACCTGAGGTAGTCTAAAAAGTCAAAGCAACTTCGGGCCATTTCGGGGCTGCGCAACAAAGCGTTGTAAGGCCCGCCCAGCGCAGCGCTCGATATTTTGAGAATGTCATCTGCCAAGGGCTTCACGGAAGCGGGCAGGTCGTCGTAAGAGATTTGGGAAAGTCGTTCGTTCATGTCTAAATTTTAGGCACTCGATAAATTGGCAGTGGCAGGATAAACCCGTGGTTCTAGTTGCTTGGAGGTGAGGGCTTTGCTGCAAATCCCAAGCAAGGGCGACCATCTGAATTCATCACCTGAATGCTGGGCAAGACTTGGGACTTGAAGCCGAGCAGTTTGCAAGAGTAGGGCATTTTTGGGTCCCAACTGGTGGCAAAGTGCTTGCACTGCCAGCAATTCACTTGCGCTAAATGGGGTGGATTTGTTGCCACTGTGTTTCTTCATTCGTTTGTTCATTCGCATCATAAAGAAAAACACCATGGCAGGTGAAAATTGATCCGGCTCGGTTTGATAAAGAGCCGCTGGTTTGAGGCAAAATCAAGTTTTTAAACATTCACTGAAAACAACATGCAGCCCTTTCACCTGGCATTTCCCGTCACATCCTTGGCCAAAGCCAGAGCCTTTTATGGTGATCTGTTGGGCTGCCCTGAGGGCCGCTCCAGTGAGGAGTGGATCGATTTCAATTTTCACGGTCACCAAATTGTGGCTCACCTCAGTCCTTCAGAGGCAGGTCATCACAATACCAGCGCTGTAGATGGCGACAATGTCCCTGTGCGGCATTTTGGCTTGGTCATGGAAATGGGGCAGTGGGAGGCGCTGGCAGACAAATTGAAAAAGGCGGGCACCCAGTTTGTCATCGAGCCGCACATTCGCTTTAAAGGCCAAGTCGGAGAGCAAGCCACCATGTTTTTCTTAGATCCCTGTGGCAATGCCGTGGAATTTAAAGCATTTGCAAACCCTGCCAGTTTGTTTGCCAAATAGGCCAGTGCACACAAACCACTCAAATTACATCATTTGAATTTGAGCATGCGGACCGTTCAATGAAATTGAAAATGTCAGAAAAATCGCTCTTCGCGATTTTGTTGCGCTCGCCATGGTGGTGGAGTTTTTTGATAGCCGCAGTGTTGATGCTGCTGGCACGCGTCTTCTTGCCTGAAGCCTTCCGTGCTGTAGGGATGCTCAGCGCGTTGCCATTTGCTGTACTTGCGATCATTGCCGCCTGGCGGCAGCGCGACAAGCCTTCGCCTGAACGCGTAGCTTTGGCCTTGACCGACTTGGCCAACATGTCATGGAAGCAATTTTTGCCCATCATGGAGCAAGCCTTTGCTCAGCAAGGTTTCAGTGTGACCCAATTGAACTCTAGCGCAGCAGATTTGCAGTTGGAAAAATCAGGCATGGTTACATTGGTCAGTTGCAAACGTTGGAAGGCTGCCACCTTGGGGGTCGAAGTTTTGCGTGATTTGAAAGAACTGCAAGTCTCGCAAGACGCTGCATACGCAGCTTGTATCAGTTTAAGTTTGCCCACCGGCGTGGCAGTTAAATTTGCAAAAACCAACGGGGTTCAATTGATCTGCCAAGACGAATTGGCTTCGCTTTGCCTCAAAGTCATGAAAGACTAAAGGGTGCGCCTCAGCCTTACAAAGCCCGCATGATGTGTGCAATGCAGTCATTGGTTTTAGGCGAATCGATCCAACGCATGATGCAAACCAGTTCGAGCTTCGGGTCGACCCATGTGACGGAAGAGCCAGCACCAAGGGCAAACCATGAACTGCGGGGTGCGTCTTTGAACAAAGCGCCATCTTTGTTCAGCCAAATGAGATAGCCGTAGTAGGGCGCAACGTCGCAAGGCTGTTGCATCATGGCAAGCCATTTGGCTGACAGAATTTGTGTGCCTTTGAAATTGCCATTGCCCATGAGCATCACGCCAATGAGGGCTTGGTCTCTGGCGGAAATAGAAACGCCACCACCCCAATGGCTTCCACCAGGAACCGACATCATGCGTTGCCCGTTGACATCGGTCCATCCTTGCGCGTAGCCGACCCATTGAAACTCATCGGTGCATCCTAAAGGCTTACGGAAAAACTCTTCAAAGACTTCAGGCAGAGGACGCTTGAACAAATGCAACAAAGCCAAAGAGAGTTGGTTGATTCGAACGTCGTTGTACTCAAACCTTGAGCCTGGCTCGCCTAGGGGCCTGGCATCACCCTTGATGCCGTCGGCTTTTCCGGGCTGGTAGGTCAACCAGCGGTAACGATCGACTTGTTCGGGAATGCCAAGGCATGTGCCTTCCCACTCACTGGTTTGTTGTAGCAAATGATGCCAAGTGATTTTGTTTAAACGTTCACCCTCAAAGCCAATACCCGGAAACTTTTGAATCACAGGTTCGTGAACATCTGGCAGCAGACCTTGATCAAAAGCGATGCCAGCCAGAAGGGCTAAATATGTTTTGGCCACGCTGAAAGTAAGGTCGGCTTTGTGGGGCTGGCCCCATTCTGCAAGCAACTGGTGCTTGTGAAAAAGAACTCCCGACACTGGTCCACGACCATGAACAGGACCATACAAGCGGTTATAGGGCGCTGGATCTAATTCATGAATACCCCAAGGCGGTGAGGTGTCGCGCGACCATGGTGTCTCGCAGTTTTGAATGTATTGAACAGCCTCTTGAAGTGCGGGCGACATGCTGAATGTAAGTGCCATGGCTTAATTAGAAAAACATGGCATTGGAGCTGTAGAGACTGCCAATGGCCAAGACCATGGCCAAGATGGAGATGGTAAGGGCGGAGCGATTTTGATTTTTGTCGCCATGGGCTTTTTGTTCCATCAGTTCAGCAGTGTCTTGAGCTTCCATGATTGATCCTTTATTTTTAAAATGAATTTGTGATCTTATGCCGCAGATTGACACACATCCACCCATTGGCCGTTGGTGATTTTTAACATAAGTTCAGGACTGATTCGCACAGCACTGTTGACAGAGCCTGCGGCTGGAATGACCTCCTCATAGATTTGAAGAGATACATCTAGATAAACGGGAAGGGCTTGCGCCAAGCCGAAGGGACATACGCCGCCAACCGGATGGCCTGTCATTTCGACCACCTCATCTAAGCCTAACATTTTACCCTTGCCAAATGCGTCTTTGAACTTCTTGTGATCGATGCGCGCATCACCTTTGGCAACCACCAACAGCACCCGATCGTCGTTCAGTCTGAACGCAAGTGTTTTTGCAATTTGGCCGGGCTCAACGCCATGCGCTTCTGCGGCCAAAGCCACTGTGGCGGTACTCACCTCGAGTTCAATGATGGGTAAACTCAGCTCAAGTTGTTGAAAGAATGCTTTGACGGATTGAAGACTCATGACGGCGTGTGAATAAGAAGGCAAAATCAGAGTCTGAAGATATCAGACTGCGATGTGTTGCAGTGTTCAATTAATTACTTTTCTCATTCCAAAATGTATTACGAACCTGGCGTTACCCCTCATGGCTTACCCTATGACCCCTTCAAGTCTTGTGTCATTCCCAGGCCCATAGGATGGATTTCCACAGTGAACAGGGAGGGTCGGCACAACTTGGCCCCTTACAGTCAGTTTCAAAACATCAC
This sequence comes from Burkholderiales bacterium, assembly GCA_005789685.1. Lineage (GTDB taxonomy): Bacteria > Pseudomonadota > Gammaproteobacteria > Burkholderiales > Burkholderiaceae_C > Limnohabitans_A. Next base: position 1,590 of record SXXD01000214.1, on the reverse strand, counting down.
CTTTAACCCACCGATTGTGATGTTCTCGGCCAACCAAACCACACACGGCATTCGCAAAGATTCTGTTCGCAACGCTGAAGATACTGGCGAGTTTGTTTGGAACATGGCCACTTACGACTTAAGGCATGCCGTGAATCTGACGGCTGAAGAGTTGCCGCATGGGGTCGACGAGTTTGAGCATGCGAAGCTGCAAAAACTTCCTTCTTGCAAGGTCAAGCCAATGCGAGTGGCAGGGTCTCCCATTCAGTTTGAATGCGTGTATTTAAATACCGTGCGGTTTCCAGGTGAGCCGCCATTTGGCACCGCCGATGTGGTGTTTGGCAAGGTGGTCGCCATTCACATTGACGATGAAATGATCGATGGCAAGGGCATGCTCGATGTGCTCAAAATGAAACCACTGGCCCGCATGGGCTACTACGACTACACCTACGTAGACAACAAGTTTGAAATGATCATTGGTGGCGACAACAAAGCCCTTCTGGCTGGTTTGGAGGGCTCGCCCGACAAAGCCAAAACGGCTTTTGGGTCATGAGTGAATCTCAGCCCGCGTTGCCGCCAGCTTTTCAAAGGCTGGCCCGAGCTTGGGTGGCAATAGACAACATGACAAAGGCCAATGGGCGCTTGGTATTGGCCTCTGGTCGGACCTTTGCAGGGGAACCCGCCCTTGCTATAGGGTTATCACTGGCGGCACATGATTAGCTATGAAACATAATATAGTTTCTAGCGATAATTTTTCGCGCCTTAAAGTTCAACAGGAGACAAAATGACCTCAGTCCAGCAAGATATTCAATCACTCGCTAGCGAGAGCCCCATGGCCAGCCGTCGCCGTTTCTTTGGCAAGGCTGCCACAGCCGCTGTAGCTGTTCCATTGATGGGTGCGCCACTCATTGCCGTCGCTCAAGCGCCCATCGTTTTCAAGATGCAAGGTTCTTGGGGCACCAATGAAATTTTCAGCGAAATGGCGCAGCAATACGTCACGCGCGTCAACGAAATGTCTGGTGGCCGCCTGAAAATCGAATATCTGCCTGCAGGTGCCGTGGTCAAGCCATTTGAAATCATCGATGCTGTGAGCAAAGGCGTACTCGACGGTGGTCACCACGTGTCTGGCTACTGGTACGGCAAGAATAAATCTGCTTCCTTGTTTGGTACAGGCCCTGTGAGCGGCGCAACTCCTGAAATCGGTTTGAGCTGGATTCAGGCTGGTGGTGGTCAGCAGCTTTGGGACAAATTGGTTGCCAAGATGAACCTGAATGTGGTCGGTTTCTTCTCCTTCCCTATGCCTTCTCAGCCTCTGGGTTGGTTCAAAAAGTCACCCCCTAAGAAAGCGTCCGACTTGAAAGGCTTCAAGTACCGTACCATTGGTTTGGCAGCCGACATGTTGCAGGAAATGGGCATGGCCGTTGCGCAGTTACCAGGCGGTGAAATTGTGCCAGCCATGCAGCGCGGTGTGATCGACGCCTTCGAATTCAACAACCCCACAGCCGACATGCGCTTTGGCGCACAAGACGTGGCCAAGTTCTACTCCATGGGTTCGTTCCACCAAGCCCAAGAATTCTTTGAAATTATCTTCAACAAAGACAAGTACAACGC
>SXXD01000213.1 GCA_005789685.1 Burkholderiales bacterium | reverse complement strand
CTCCTCAGGCGGAGTTTCGGCTCAACAAAAAATTGCAATCGGTCCTGAATACCAAGTGCCTTTTGCCAAAACAGTCAAAGACAAATCTGGTCTGCCCACCATTGCAGTGGGCCTGATTACGCAAGCTCAGCAAGCCGAGGCTATTTTGCAGCGCGGTGATGCCAACCTCATTGCCTTTGCCCGAGCCTTCTTGTTCAATCCCCGTTGGGCATGGCAAGCGGCCGCCGAATTGGGAGGTGTGGTGCAAGCCAGCGAACAATACTGGCGCTGCTTGCCTCGTGAAGCGCAATCGGTTTTTGGCAATGTGAAAATAGGAATGCGTTGAAGCCATGAACACCCCCCCCTTTCAAGACGTTCAATTCACCAATGGCTATGAGTTCACGCAAGGGACAGGCTATGCCCTGCCCGAATATCCCTTTGTCAAACCACCCGAGTTAGTCCAAAACAAAACTTTGCGACATGCGGTGGTCATTGTGGGGGGCGGCATCTCCGGTCTTACACTGGCTTGCGCCTTGGCCAACCTGGGCATCAAGGCAGTTCTCTTGGACGAGGACAACACTGTAGGGGTCAAGGGCGCCTCCTCGCGCGGCATTTGTTACACTCAAAAATCACTGGAGATTTTTCAAAAGCTGGGTGTGTTCGATCGCATTGCCAAAAAAGGCATTCAATGGAGCGTGGGTCGGACCTTTGCCGGTGATGATGAGGTCTACAACTTTGACCTCAAACAACAAAGCAATTTCAGTCTTTCAGAGCAGCCCGCCTTCATCAACATCCAACAGTTTTACATTGAAGGCTATTTGGTAGAGCGGATTCAAGAACTAGGCTCTGTCGATTTGCGCTGGCAATCCCGCGTCACAGCCTTCAAGCAAAACAAAGACTTTGCAACACTCAGCCTTGAAACACCTGAAGGCACTTACCAACTTCAAGCCGACCATGTGATCGATGCCACGGGATCGCACACCCCGTTTCACGCTTGGACTGGCGTCGGCATGGAAAGCAAAAAAGGCGATGACCGTTGGTGCATTGCCGATGTGCGCTTTGACACACACCCGCCTACCGAGCGCCATACGTGGATTGAAGCCCCCTTCAATGAAAACCGTGCGGTCTGGCAACACCTGATGGCAGATGATGTGTGGCGCATTGATTACCAGATGGCGCCCAATGCCGATGCGGCTTACATCAGCCGTGAAGACGTGGTGCGTGAGCGCTTAGAGCGCCAATTTGGTAAGAAGGTGAAGGTTGATATTGTGTGGGTGGGCCCTTATGCCTACAAGAGCCAATGCCTCACCACCTTGCGCATGGGTCGGGTGTTTTTCATGGGCGACACGGCCAAAATTGTGAACCCCTTTGGCGCGCGGGGTGGTAACACCGGCGTGGCCGATGCGGATAATTTAGCCTGGAAATTGGCAGCGGTACTGCGCGGCCATGCCGACGAAGCATTGCTTGAAAGTTACAACGATGAGCGGCTTGAGGCTGCGCAAGAAAACGTGAAAGTCACGCGACGTACGGCACGATTTTTACGCCCTGCAGATGGCATCGAACGCGCCTTTCGAAAAGCCACAATCAGCTTGGCCAAGCAATTTCCTTTTGCACGTTCTCTGATTAACACCGGGCGCATGGCAGTTGCCAATAGTTACCGCAACTCAAGGGTCTGCGGCGACAAGGGCGGCACCTCGGTTCAAAACGTCAAGATCCAATGGCGTCCTGGCAAAACCGGCGCACTGAACGACCTGCTTCAATGGGCAGACGGCCGTTTGCTCATTTTGGTTTTTGGCACACAGTCGAAGGCGTCGCTCAAACGACTTCAAGAACTCAGCGTCTCTGGCCTGCCCGTTCGATGTGTTCAAGTCCTTGCCAAAGGCGACAGCGCACAAGCCCGCGAACACATTTGGGACAAGCAAGGCCATTTAAAAAGTGCATGCGCCGCGGTGCCGGCCGGCGGTTGGGCCGTCATTCGACCGGATGGTTATTTGTCAGACACCGGCCAAGGTGTGAACGGTGAGTTGATTGCCGCTGTGGCAACCTCTTTGTGCCTTTGATTCAACTGGGACGAACCATCATGAAAACAGATCTGAACTTACAAGACGCCGATGGCTTTTATGAACATTTGCTGAATGCGCATGAGGGGCTGAGCGCAGAGCAGTCAGAGCAACTCAATATGCGCTTAATTCTGCTACTGGCCAATCAGGTGGGGGATGCGTCAGTCCTTAAAGATTGCATTGAATCAGCCAAGAACTGAACCATAACCATTCTTTTCCACTGAAAACTGGGTACTAGCCCAGTAAAATCATGGCTTTAGTCCAATTCTGACATTGCCCCTTGGCAATCTCTAAATACCCAGCCCATGAGCAACGAGACCACCCCCGCCATCCAGCAACCCGGCCTTGAGAGCCTGTCCAAGTCTTTTGAGCCCGCCGCCCTTGAGGCCCACTGGGGTCCTGAGTGGGAAAAACGTGGCTATGGCGTAGCAGGGCACCGCGGCACTCAGGCGCCTCAAGCAGACGCGCCCAGTTTTGCCATCCAGTTGCCGCCCCCCAATGTGACAGGCACGCTGCACATGGGCCATGCCTTTAACCAAACCATCATGGACAGCCTCACACGCTACCACCGCATGATGGGCTTCAACACCGCTTGGATTCCAGGCACCGATCACGCCGGCATTGCGACACAAATTGTGGTCGAACGTCAGTTACAAGGTCAAGGCATCAGCCGCCACGACATGGGCCCCACACCCGCTGAAGCACGCAAATACTTTGTGTCCAAAGTGTGGGAGTGGAAAGAACAATCGGGTAACACCATCACGCAGCAAATGCGCCGCATGGGCGACAGCGTGGATTGGACGCGCGAGTACTTCACCATGGACGACAAGTTGTCCAAAGTGGTGTCCGAAACCTTTGTGAAGTTGTACGAACAAGGTCTCATTTACCGCGGCAAACGTTTGGTCAGTTGGGACCCTGTGCTACAAAGCGCCGTGTCCGATTTGGAAGTGGAAAACACCGAAGCCGATGGCAAGATGCACTACATTTTGTACCCTTTTGCAGACGGTCCCCAACACATTGACGGTGTGATGCAAAAAGGCATGACCATTGCCACCACCCGCCCTGAAACCATGCTGGCAGATGGCGCGTTGGCCGTTCACCCCGAAGACGAACGCTACAAACATTTGGTGGGCAAAAAAGTGAATTTGCCTTTGTGCGATCGCCAAATTCCCATCATTGCAGACGACTTTGTTGACCGTGAATTTGGCTCCGGTTGCGTGAAGATCACGGGCGCCCACGATGCCAACGACTACGCATGTTCCATGCGTCACAACTTGCCCCTCATCACCATCTTCACATTGACGGCCGCTGTGAATGAAAACGGTCCCAAAGCCTACCAAGGCATGGACCGCTTTGTAGCCCGCAAGGCCGTGATCAAAGACTTGGAAGCTCAAGGTTTGCTGATTGAAATCAAGCCGCACAAACTGATGCTACCCATTTGCGCTCGTACAGGCCAAGTGGTAGAGCCCATGCTGACAGACCAGTGGTTTGTAGCGGTCAACAAGGTCAGCCCACAAGACCCCACTGGCAAGAGCATTGCACAAAAAGCCATTGATGCCGTGCACACCGGTCAAGTGAATTTTGTCCCCGAAAACTGGGTCAATACGTACGACCAGTGGATGAATAACATCCAAGATTGGTGTATTTCTCGCCAACTTTGGTGGGGCCATCAAATTCCCGCTTGGTACGACGAAGAAGGCCATGTGTATGTCGCCAAGTCAGAAGCTGAGGCACAAGCGCAAGCCGATGCCAAAGGCCCTGGCAAAAAACTCAAGCGCGATGAAGACGTACTTGACACTTGGTATTCCTCTGCGCTGGTTCCGTTCTCCACCATGGGTTGGCCCGAAGCGGTCCCTGCTTCAGGCACCCACAAAACTCAAGACTACGACTTGTACTTACCTTCATCGGTATTGGTCACAGGCTACGACATCATCTTTTTCTGGGTTGCCAGAATGATCATGATGACCACGCACTTCACGGGTCGCGTGCCTTTCAAACACGTCTACATCCACGGCTTGGTGCGCGACGCACAAGGCAAGAAGATGAGCAAGTCAGAAGGCAATGTGCTTGACCCCGTGGACCTGATTGACGGCATTTCTTTAGAGCCTTTGCTTGAGAAACGTTCACGAGGTTTGCGCAAACCCGAAACTGCGCCGCAGGTCCGCAAGAACACGCAAAAAGAATTTCCCGAAGGTATTCCCGCCTACGGCGCTGACGCGTTGCGCTTCACGTTTGCCGCTTTGGCCTCCTTAGGCCGCAGCATCAACTTTGACAGCAAGCGATGTGAAGGCTATCGCAACTTCTGCAACAACCTGTGGAACGCCACACGCTTTGTGCTGATGAACTGTGAAGGCCAAGATTGCGGCCTGAAAGAGCACACCAAAGCCGAGTGCGCTGTGGGTGGCCCTGCCCATGGCTACATGAGCTTCAGCCAAGCCGACCGCTGGATTTCTTCCAAAATTCAGCGCGTAGAAGCCGATGTGGCCAAAGGCTTTGCCGAGTACCGCTTAGACAACGTAGCCAACGTCATCTATGACTTTGTGTGGAACGAGTTCTGCGATTGGTATTTAGAAATTGCCAAGGTACAAATTAACACGGGCGATGCATCGCAGCAGCGCGCCACACGGCGCACACTCATTCGCACCTTAGAAACTATTCTGCGATTGGTTCACCCCATCACGCCCTTTATTTCTGAAGAATTGTGGCAAAAAGTGGCGCCTGTAGCGGGCCGTGCGGGCCCTTCTGTCAGCATCGCAGCCTACCCTGTTTCACAACCCGAGCGCATTGACGAACCCGCCGAAGCCCATGTGGTCAAGCTGAAAACACTGGTCGAT
>SXXD01000212.1 GCA_005789685.1 Burkholderiales bacterium | reverse complement strand
TCCAGGTCGAAGTTGGCGCCTGGTCTTTTTCTAAGCAAACGGCACATTCCTCGTCTGAGGCATCCACCACATTCTGACAAACGGGGCACAGGCTGTGCAGCATCTGACCGATGCCAGGCTCTGACCACTCTAAATCATTAGAAGGATGAGGCGCCGATGACTGGCCCGAAAAAGAGCCCGCCTGAATCTGTCCCAGCAGATGGTTTTCAAAGCGCAATTTCCACCTGAGAGCGGCTGCTTCAAGCCCCAGCGTGAAACGCCAGGCCCCCAACCGTTGGCCCCCCTGATAGAGGGCCAAGGTACCCACGCCAGCGTGATCAAGTACCCGAAGGGCGAAATCTGGGGCCAATGTCCAGAAAATCCAATTATTTTGAGCCTCATCTGCAGAGATGACCCTTTGATCGGTCAAAATAAGCAGTGTTTTTTTAAAGCTTAATTCACCATTCAGGTCAACCTCTAGCCAAGCTAGAACGTTTTCACCAAGGTGAACTCGAGACAACACGCCCTCCTGCCAAAAAAACGGCAATCCCAACAAATCGATGGGCGGATGGGTATTGGGGTTCATAAAGATTCAAACAACAAGAGTCAACCAGTTTTGGCGGCAAACAAAAACAGCAAAAGAAGCGGCCAGGACACAGCCCATGCACCTTGTTTATCAGACGATCCTTGCCAGTGCTGCAACTGGCCGGCCATTGTATCTCCGGACACGAAACGCACCGTGCCTTCGCTCAGAATTGTGAAAAGCACGAAAATGAGCTCTAAAGACATCAAATTCATTCGCATGACCCACTTGAAGGGCCCGAATATTTGGACTTACCGTCCCGTCCTAGAAGCTTGGATCGACATTGGCGATTTAGAAGACTTCCCCTCCAACACCCTCCCCGGTTTTAACGAGCGGCTCCAAAATATGCTTCCCGGGCTCATCGAGCACCGCTGCAGTGTTGGCCAAAGAGGCGGTTTTTTGCAAAGACTCACCGAAGGCACCTGGCCCGGCCACATCATGGAGCACGTGGCCCTTGAGTTGCAAAACCGCGCCGGCATGCAAACGGGTTTCGGCAAAGCCAGAGAAGCAGGCCCCAGAGGCATTTACAAAGTGGTCATTCGCACCCGTAATGAAACTGTCAGCCGCGCCGCCCTTCAAGCCGCCCGCGACTTGGTCATGGCGGCCATCGAAGACCGCCCCTATCCGATCCAACAAGTCATTACCGATCTCACCCAAATGGTCGATCGCTTGTGCATTGGACCCAGCACCGCTTGCATTGTCGACGCGGCAACCGATCGCAATATTCCTTCCATTCGCCTCAACGATGGCAATTTGGTTCAACTCGGTTATGGCGCCAACCAGCGACGCATTTGGACAGCCGAAACCGACCAAACCAGCGCCATTGCTGAGGGTGTTTCCAAAGACAAAGACCTGACTAAGAGTTTGCTCGCCAACTGTGGCGTGCCAGTTCCCGAGGGTCGCAATGTCGCATCACCCCAAGAAGCATGGGAAGCCGCACAAGAAATTGGCCTGCCTGTTTGCGTCAAGCCAGTCGATGGCAATCATGGTCGCGGTGTTTCCTTAGAGCTCAGAACCCAAGCCGAAGTCGAAGCGGCCTACCATTTGGCCGAGGTCGAAGGCAGTGACGTCTTGGTAGAGCGTCATATTCTGGGCGATGAGCATCGCTTGCTGGTGATTGGTGGCAAAGTGGTGGCGGCCAACAAAGGTGAAGTGGCCAGCATTGTGGGTGATGGCATTCACAGCGTTGAAGCGCTGATCGAAAGACAAATCAATTCTGACCCGCGCCGCGGCGAAGAAGAAGATTTCCCACTCGACACCATTCGCCTCAAAGATCACACCACTGCTGTGCTCGAGCTTAAGCGTCAGGGTCTTACGGGGCAAAGTGTTCCTGAAAAAGACCGCCATGTGGTGGTCATGCGCACCGGCAATATGGCTGTTGATGTCACCGATTTGGTTCACCCCGATGTGGCCGAGTTAGCCGCGCTTGCTGCCCGCATTGTGGGTTTGGACATTGCGGGTGTAGATCTGGTCGCTCAAGATATTTCCAAACCTATGAAGTCGCAAGGCGCAGCCATTGTTGAAGTCAATGCTGGCCCGGGCCTTCTGATGCACTTAAAGCCTGCCACTGGCGAAGCCAGACCTGTCGGCCAAGCCATCGCCGCACATTTGTTTGCAGAAAATTCCGAGCCTCGCATTCCGGTCGTTGGCCTCATTGGTCAAGAAAACACCACGGGTACCAGCCACCTCATTGCATGGCTGCTGCACCTGCAAGGACTGCAAACAGGCCTCTCATCGGCCAAAGGCTTGTTTTTGGGCCAGCGTTGCCTGCACGCCCAAAGCGGCATGGAGTGGGAATCAGCTCAACGCCTGCTCATCAATCGATCTGTTCAAGCTGCCGTCTTTGAAACCACCGCAAGACACTTGTTGGCGGAGGGCTTGCCCTACGACCGCTGCCAAGTGGGCGTCATCACCTCCATGCCCAAAGCAGCCGGTCTTGAAGATTTGTACATTCACAGTGACGAACAAATGCCCAATGTGGTCAGAACGCAAATGGACGTTGTCTTGTCACAAGGCATGGCCGTGCTCAATGCTGAAGACGATGACGTTGCCAATCTTGCCCAGTACTGCGATGGAGAGATCACTTATTTCGCCAGCTCTGAAGAGCACCCCCGCATCGTTCAACACCGCAGTGAAAACGGACGCGTGGTTTTCTGGCGCAAAAATCATTTGGTCTTGGCCCAAGGCGCATATGAAATCGAAGCCTTGAATCGCCAATTGCCTGCCATTGACAAAGTATTCAAAAACAAGCACCTCAAATGCATCGAAGTCTTAGCAGCCTCTGCAGCCGCATGGGCTCTGGGCATCCAAACCGATCTCATTAGAGCTGGTATCAAAAGTTTTGGTCAAAGCCCTGGCGCTCACTAAGCCACCGCTGACTGCCAATTCATTCAACGCCAGGCAACAAGACGCGCTTCAATCAGGATAAAGTTTCATGGAAGTTTCAAGAATTCGAGCTTT
>SXXD01000030.1 GCA_005789685.1 Burkholderiales bacterium | reverse complement strand
GAAAACAAATTTCAACACCAAAACGCATGCATTAAAAGGATTCAGAGCAACAAGTGGCCATGCCTGTCAAATGTGAACGCCTTCAGAGAGGGCTATCTACAACAGCAAGGGGAAAAATTCTTCACTTCCCCTTGGAAACAGCGTGTTTCTCCAGTAGCATGCGCTCAGCCGGATAAATAAGTTTCCGGCTGCGAACCAACTTCCGTCCTAAGGAATTTCAAAATGGCAACTGCAAAAAAATCTCCGGCGAAAAAAGCTGCTCCTGCAAAAAAGGCAGCACCCGCCAAAAAAACCGTAGCGAAAAAAGCTGCTCCCGCAAAAAAGGCTGCTCCAGCTAAAAAAGCTGCGCCAGCCAAGAAAGCTGCTCCAGCTAAAAAGCCAGCAGCTAAAAAAGCCCCTGCTAAAAAGCGCACCCCAAATGCGGCTTTCATGAAGGCTTTGACACCTAGCGCCGCATTGGCCGCAGTGGTGGGTGCAGCTCCTCTGCCACGTACAGAAGTCGTGAGCAAGTTGTGGGTTTACATCAAGAAACACGGTCTGCAAGACCATGTCAACAAGCGCAACATCAACGCTGATGACAAACTGAAAGCCATCTTTGGCAAATCTCAAGTCACCATGTTTGAATTGGCTGGCTTGATTGGCAAACACTTGAAGTAATTCAGTGCTTTCCACATGAAAAAAGCCGGGTCACTCCGGCTTTTTTTTGGCCCAATGACAACTCACTTCGTCTTCAACGCATTTTGCGTGATGGCAGACAAGGTGACACGCGTTGTGATGGCTTCGGGGTCAAGCATGATTTCAATCAGGGTGCCTTGATTTCGCGCCAATGCGGCTGTGAGTGCGGGCTCAAACTCTTCTGTTTTCGAAATACGCACACCCTCATAGCCATAAGCTTTGGCCAAATTGGCAAAGTTTGGATTGTTCAGGTGAGAGCCCATGTTGTGGGTTGGAAAATCTCTTTCCTGATGCATCCTGATGGTGCCGTACATACCGTTATTCAGAAGAACCACAATTGTTTTGGCGCCGTGCTGAGCAGCAGTGGCCAGTTCTTGTCCATTCATCAGAAAATCGCCATCGCCTGCAATGGTGAAGACGACCCGGCCCGTGAGCACCGCCGCCGCAATACCAGCAGGCACGCCATAACCCATTGCGCCTACGGTAGGCGCTAGCTGGGTTTTAAAGCCCTTGCTGAGACCGTGATGCTTGTAATATCGGTGCACCCAACTTGCAAAATTACCTGCGCCATTGGTCAGCACCGCATCCGCGGGCAAATGGCGCTGCAGAACAGAAATAACTTCGGGCATATTGACAAGGCCTTGCGCAGAGTCGGCGGGCAAGCCAGCCAAGGCCTGAGGCAGCGTGTTAGCAAGGTAGTCTGTGTTGGCTTGTGCCGCCCAATCGGTCCAAGGCACACTGGGCGGCGCAGTCAGAACTTCCAGGCTGCGAGCTGCGGCATTCATGCTTGCGCAAATGGCCAAATCTGCGTGGTAAACGCGATTCAATTCTTCAGCACTGGCATGGATGTGCACCAACTTTTGCCTGGGCTTTGGCACTTCCAACAAGGTGTAACCGCTGGTGGTCATTTCGCCTAAGCGCGGGCCAATGGCAATGATCAAATCGCTGTCCTTGATACGTTGCGATAATTTGGGGTTGATGCCAATGCCGACATCGCCTGCATACAAGGGGTGGAAATTGTCAAACGTGTCTTGAAAACGAAACGCATTGCCAACGGGCAGCTGCCAATTCTCAGCAAAACGCTGAAGGGCCTGCGCCGACTGAGGCGTCCACCCTCCTCCTCCGGCAATCACAAAAGGCCGTTGCGCCTGCAACAACATTTCACGCAGTTGACGCAAGCTGCCAGGATCGCTCCAAGCCTGAACCGGCTCAAGTTGCGGCAAAGGTCTTGATGAGACCTCATGGGTCAGCATGTCTTCAGGCAAGACAAGCACCACAGGCCCAGGTCGACCATTCATGGCGGTGGCAAAGGCGCGGGCCACGTATTCCGGAATTCTTTTGGCATCATCGATCCGCTCTACGCGCTTAGCCATGCCTTTGGTGCTCGGGCCAAAGAAGGAACAAAAATCGACTTCTTGGAAAGCTTCACGGTCGCGGGTTTCAGTGGCCACATCTCCCACAAACAAAACCATGGGGGTGGAATCCTGAAACGCTGTGTGAACGCCAATGGAGGCATTGGTGGCTCCTGGCCCTCGGGTTACAAAACAAACGCCTGGACGGCCCGTTAAACGGCCTTGTGCATCTGCCATGAAGGCGGCCCCGCCCTCTTGCCGGCAGGTGACAAACTGAATTCGGTCCTGGTACTTGTAAAATCCATCGAGAGCCGCCAGATAGCTTTCACCGGGAACCCCAAAGGCGTGGGTCACGCCTTGAGCAACGAGGCACTCCACCAAGAGGTGGCCTCCGATTTGAGATGGAGACTCGACTTCTTGCAGTTTGACTTTTTGATCGCTCATAGGGCCTCTTGTGGTGATGGCCGCATGATACTTTCAAAGCGCCACGAACATCCGCCCGTAGCTGATTCTTTAATTCACAACCCGATCAAATTTAAAGACACCAGGCTCATTGACAGGGTCGACATCGACAGGAATGACCGACTTGGGCAAGAACTTGCCTTCCAAAAGTAACTTGGACAAGGGGTTTTCAATCCGTTGCTGAACTGCTCGTTTCAGTGGGCGCGCACCGAACACAGGGTCGAATCCCACTTTGGCCAATTCAGCCACCGCAGAGGTCGAAACCTCCAAATGCAAATCCATCTTGGCCAATCGGGCTTCCAATATTTGCAGCTGAATTTTGGCAATCGACTCAATGTGCTTGGCATCCAAACTGTGAAAAACCACCGTTTCATCAATTCGGTTTAAAAATTCTGGTCGGAAATGGTTTTTAAGTTCGCCCCAAACAGCGTCTTTGATGTCTTCCCTGGGTTCGCCCACCATGGCCTGAATCAGTTGGGAACCAATGTTAGAAGTCATCACGATGACGGTATTTTTAAAGTCGACTGTACGGCCTTGGCCGTCTGTTAGGCGACCATCGTCTAGCACCTGCAACAGCACATTGAACACATCGGGATGGGCCTTTTCAACCTCATCCAACAAAAGCACAGAATAGGGCTTGCGACGAACTGCTTCGGTTAAGTAGCCGCCCTCTTCGTAGCCCACATAGCCAGGGGGCGCACCAATAAGCCGCGCCACAGAATGCTTTTCCATGAACTCGCTCATGTCCATGCGAATGAGGTGATCTTCGCTGTCAAATAAGAAACCAGCGAGTGCTTTGCACAACTCTGTTTTGCCAACGCCTGTGGGGCCAAGGAATAAAAAAGAGCCCGT
>SXXD01000004.1 GCA_005789685.1 Burkholderiales bacterium | reverse complement strand
GTTGGCCTTGACCACCATGGCCATGGCATTCCATCGCATGTATGAGCGAAGCCGCTCTTCAATTTCGATGTTGCCGGGGCAATGAACTTCCTGATCAGGTTCGATGGTGTTCACATAACCTGTGTTGGCGGAAAACGGCAGGTCGATGCTGTTCTGACGAGCGTGCTCTAAAAGTTGCTCCAACAAAAAGTGCGCCCGCTCCCCACCCTCTTTTTCAATGACAGCGGACAGTGCGTCCATCCATTCGCGGGTTTCGATGGCATCCAAGTCTGAGAGGATGTGATTAGGCTGTACAGCTGACATGTTTGTCTCCTATGAAGGCCATGAATTGTCTAATTTCCTAAATTCTCTCACAATATTTTAATTATTTCAAATGGCGATCATTGATTTCATATAGCGAAATTAAATGCAGGGTGTTTACCCTAAACTCAAGGGCATGAAGTCTCAAAACGTCACGAAAGTCATCAAAGCCATCAAGCCGGTGTCTTTGTGGCGTCGTTGGTGGAAAAGTCAAAACCCAATCAAACAAGACAGGTTTGCCACACTTGCACCCATTGCTGCTGTGCTTTTGTTTTTCAGCGCCATTGCGTTCTCTTTCTGGTACTTAAAAATCGAAGAGGCTGACCGAGAACAAGAAGCCGTTAAACGTGACGTCGAATACAGCCAACAAAGATTAAGGCTGCGCTTGTTAGAACGTCAAGAACAAATCATGCGCTTAGCGCGTGATGTCTCTAACAAAGACGTCGACCAGAAGGAGTTTTCAAGGCGAGCAGAAGAATTGGTCCTCAAAAATCCAGAAGTTAAAACCATCGCATGGATCGATGAGAGGCGCAAAGTATTGGCCAGCCAAACGGCCCCGAGTGTCTTGGCCAGTCAAAAATGGCGCGTCGGCGAAGTTTTAAAGTGGGGCGAATCTGAAAACAGCTACACCCTTGCTCGAGACTTGATGCAACCCATTTATTCCCAAGAGGATGATGGCAGTTTGTCAATCGGCATCAACTCAACAGGACAAGAAAACTACGCCAAAAACGTTGTACTTCAACTGCACACACCCCTGACCAATGCGCAAGGGCGTTTCAATGGCGTGATCATGGCTGAATATGCGGTTGAAAGCTTGTTGAGATACGGCGTCCCAAGTGAGATATCTGCCAAGTATGCGGTTTCATTGCTAGACAGTGATGGCAATCTGGTTGCGGGGCAGTCCATTCCTAAACGCAACAGCTTGAGAAGTTTCATCCCTGGCTTTTCGATGCAAAACAATGAGTTCGAAGTGCCCGTATCGCCTGTCGGCAATGGCCTCATTCTCAGAGCTCAGGCTTGGCGTACTTCACAAGACCTTGTTGGAAACGGATTTTTTTGGGTCATTGGTTCACTCAGTTTGCTAACCGCGTGGATGCTGATTGCCAATTGGCGACACACACGCAAGCGACAACAAACTCAAAAAGAGTTGATTGCCGAAACCAATTTCCGACGCGCGATGGAAAACTCCATTTTGACGGGCATGCGTGCTTTGGACTTGGAGGGGCGAATCAGTTATGTCAATTTAGCGTTCTGCCAAATGACGGGTTGGCAAGAGCAAGAATTGATAGGTGCCGTTGCGCCATACCCTTACTGGCCAGATGAAGACAAAGAATCCCTAATGACTCGCTTGGAAGAAGAGCTTAGCGGTAAACAAACAGCGGGCGGCTTCCAAGTCAGGGTGAAACGCAAAAACGGCAGCATTTTCGATGCCCGACTTTACGTCTCTCCCCTGATCGATGCCAATGGCAAACAAACCGGCTGGATGACCTCGATGACGGACATCACAGAGCCCAATCGCGTCAGGGAACAATTGGCCGCGTCCTATGAACGCTTCACCATCGTGCTAGAAGCTTTGGACGCATCTGTTTCAGTCGCACCCCTGGGCAGCTCTGAATTGTTATTTGCCAACAAGTTGTATCGGCAATGGTTTGGCACTGACACCTTGGGCCATTTGAATTTGGTTGAAACAGCTGGCATGCTGGACATCAGAAACTCAGAAACCGAAATGGACGATGTCGATGCTTTGGCGGGCTTGCCTACAGAAAGTCTCACGGTTGCCCCAGCTGAACGCGCTGAAATTTATTTGGCGCATCTGGGCAAATGGCTAGAAATTCGCACCCGTTATATCAATTGGGCCGATGGCCGACTTGCCCAATTGGTCATTGCCACAGACATCACAGCTCGCAGGCAAGCTGAAGAACTGTCATCCCAGCAAGCAGAACGAGCGCAAAACGCCAGCCGACTTATCACCATGGGCGAAATGGCATCGAGCGTGGCGCACGAACTCAACCAACCACTGACGGCCATTACCAACTATTGCAATGGCTTGTTGTCCCGAATCAAAGGAAAGCAAATTGAAGAAGCCGATCTGATTTGGGCCTTGGAAAAAACATCGCACCAAGCCCAGCGCGCAGGTCAAATCATTCACCGAATTCGCTCTTTTGTGAAACGCAGCGAGCCCAATCGGACGCCCTCCTCAGTTGTCAACATGGTGAATGAAGCGGTTGAATTGGCAGAAATTGAACTCCGGCGCCGCAATGTTCGCCTGTCGCATTACGTCGCAGCGCGGTTGCCTCAACTTAGCGTGGATCCCATCTTGATTGAACAAGTTTTAATCAATTTGATGAAAAATGCAGCAGAGTCAATAGACAACGCGGAACGCCCAATTGGCCGTCGACATGTGGAATTAAGGGTCGTTCCTAAGGTCTTGGACACGCAAAACATCGTCCATTTCTCGGTCAGTGACACTGGAAAAGGCTTGCCACCACAGGTCATGGAACGCCTTTATGAGGCTTTCTTTTCAACCAAAGACGAGGGCATGGGCATTGGACTTAACCTGTGCCGAACCATCGTCGAATCGCACCTAGGCAGAATCACGGCTGAGAACCTCTACAATGCCGACGAAGTTGTTGGTTGTTGCTTCTCCTTCTGGATACCCGTCACGGCCAACTGAAAACATTGAATATGCAAGTAAAACTGGGAACCACCATGAGTTTGATACCCAAAAAAGGAACTGTTTACGTTGTCGATGATGATGAAGCTGTTCGCGACTCTCTGCAGTGGCTCTTAGAGGGCAAAGACTACCGCGTCAGATGCTTTGACTCAGCGGAGTCATTCCTCAGCCGTTACGACCCGCGTGAGGTGGCTTGCTTGATCGTCGACATCCGGATGGGCGGTATGACGGGCCTAGAACTTCAGGACAAATTGGTTGAGCGCCGCTCACCTCTTCCCATTGTCTTCATCACTGGCCACGGCGATGTGCCCATGGCTGTTGACACCATGAAAAAAGGGGCCATGGACTTTATCCAAAAGCCCTTCAAAGAAGATGATTTGGTCAGCCTGGTCGAGCGCATGCTAGACAATGCGCGCGAGTCTTTTTCAGATCATCAAAATGCTGCCAACCGAGATGCCTTGCTGTCCAAACTCACTGGCCGTGAAGCACAAGTGCTCGAGCGCATCGTGGCCGGTCGCTTGAACAAACAAATTGCCGACGATCTGGGCATCAGCATCAAAACCGTTGAAGCTCACCGTGCCAACATCATGGAAAAGCTCAACGCCAATACCGTTGCCGATTTACTCAAAATTGCTTTGGGTCAAAACGCCCCCAAGGGCTAAAGACTGTTTAGCCTTTAGCAGGCCCATCTGAACGCCCGTGACACACCAACTCGCGGGCGTTTTTACTTGACGATATCATTTCTATGCCCTTGAAAACCAGCAACCCATGACAGCCCAAAGAATTGACGGCATCGCCCTCTCCCAAAAATTGCGAGCAGATGTCACATTGCGAACCACGGCCCTCAAAGCGAAGGGCATCACCCCAGGCTTGGCCGTCATTTTGGTCGGCGAAAACCCAGCCAGCCAAGTCTATGTGCGCAACAAGGTGAAGGCCTGCGAAGACAGTGGTCTGCACTCCATTTTAGAAAAACATCCTGCATCCCTGACAGAGGCAGCATTGCTAAATCGAATTGACGCACTCAATCACGACACTGGCATTCATGGCATCTTGGTACAACTGCCCTTGCCAGCACACATTGATGCACACAAAGTGATCGAAGCCATATCTCCCGCCAAAGATGTCGATGGCTTTCACATTGCAAGCGCAGGCGCGCTGATGACGAGCATGCCAGGTTTTTGGCCATGCACGCCCTATGGCTGCATGAAGATGCTGGAGAGCATTGGTTATGAACTGAAAGGCAAGCATGCCGTCGTGATTGGCCGAAGCAACATTGTTGGCAAGCCCATGGCCTTGATGCTTTTGCAAAAGAATGCCACTGTCACCATCTGCCACAGCGCCACCCAGGACTTGAAAGCCATCACGCTACAAGCCGATGTCATTGTGGCGGCCGTTGGCAAGCGAAACATCCTAACGGCGGACATGGTTAAGCCAGGCGCCGTGGTGCTAGATGTAGGCATGAACCGCAATGAAGAAGGTAAGCTTTGCGGTGATGTAGATTTTGCTGGTGTTGAACAAGTGGCTGGCTACATCACACCCGTCCCTGGCGGTGTTGGCCCCATGACCATTACCATGCTGCTGGTCAACACACTAGAAGCCGCCGAGCGCATTCAAGCCATTGACTTTTCTGTTTAAAAATTAATCAGGCCATCATTTATGAACCCTCTATTGTCCAACCCATTGCTTCAAACAGGTGGCTTGCCCTTGTTTGATCAGATCAAACCTGAACATGTCAATCAGGCCATGGATGAACTGCTGATTTCAGCTTCAAAAGCATTAGAGCTTGTAACAGCATCGGACTTCCCATCTGACTGGCATGCCATTGCCAAAGTTTTAGATGTTTGCACCGAACAATTAAGCATGTCTTGGGGCGCTGTCAGTCATTTGAACCATGTAGCAGACTCGCCTGAGCTGCGCGCAGCCTACAAAGATGCGCTTCCAAAGGTCACAGAATTCTGGACCCGACTGGGCGCAGACGAAAGGCTTTATGCCAAATACAAAGCTGTCAATTCAGAGCAACTGAATGCACCCCAAAAGCAAGCTTTGAAAAATGCACTTCGCAACTTCGTACTTGGTGGCGCTGACCTCCAAGGCGAAGCCAAAACTCGCTATGCAGCCATTCAAGAACGCATGGCCGAGCTGAGCCAGAAATTCAGTGAGAACGCATTGGATGCTACAGATCGGTTTTCACTGTTCGTCTCGGAAGCCGATTTAGCAGGCGTTCCACACGACGTCATACAGACAGCGCGCGCAGCCGCCGAGAAAGACGGCAAAGAGGGCTACAAACTCAGTTTGAAAATGCCCTGCTACTTGCCAGTCATGCAGTTTGCCAGCAGCAGTGATTTAAGACAAAAACTTTACCGGGCCTACGTCACGCGTGCTTCAGATCAAACCGATGCCGAATTTGCAAGCCTAGACAACAGCGAACTGATCCAAGAAATACTGCAACTTCGCCAAGAAGAAGCGCTGTTACTGGGTTATCAAAATTATGCCGAAGTTTCAGTGGCCACCAAGATGGCTGATTCGCCAGCCAAAGTCATTTCCTTTCTTCGAGATTTGTCTCAAAGAGCCCGCCCGTTTGCTGAAAAAGACTTGGCAGACATGCGGCAATTCGCCAGCGAGCATTTGAATTTACAAAATCCACAAGCTTGGGATTGGCCCTACATTGGCGAAAAACTGAAGGAAGCCCGATACAGCTTCAGCGAACAAGAAGTGAAGCAATATTTCACAGCGCCTAAAGTTCTGCAAGGCCTGTTCAAGATCATTGAAACCTTGTTTGAAGTCAGCATCCACGCAGACAAAGCCCCTGTGTGGCACCCGGCTGTCAGTTTCTATCGCATCGAAAGAAATGGCCAATTGGTGGGTCAGTTCTACCTTGACCAACCCGCGCGTGCAGGCAAACGCGGTGGCGCATGGATGGATGATGTTCGCGCACGTTGGCTAAGACCAGACAACGGGCAACTGCAAACCCCAGTGGCCCACTTGGTCTGCAACTTTGCAGAAGGTGTCGATGGCAACCCCGCTTTACTGACGCACGACGATGTCATTACGCTGTTCCATGAATTTGGACATGGCCTGCATCACATGCTCACGCAAGTGAATGAGCGCGATGTGTCGGGTATCAGTGGCGTGGAGTGGGATGCCGTTGAGTTGCCCAGCCAATTCATGGAAAATTTTTGTTGGGAGTGGTCTGTGTTGAAGCACATGACCTCTCACGTCACAACAGGCGCCCCCTTGCCACGTGAATTGTTTGACAAAATGGTCGCTGCCAAAAACTTCCAAAGCGGCTTGCAAACGCTGCGGCAAATTGAGCTGGCTTTGCTTGACATGTTGCTGCACAGTGAACACAAGCCCGCAGAAACATTGATGCCCGTTTTGGAAAAAGTCCGGGCCGAAGTTGCCGTCATTCAGGCCCCTGCCTTCAACCGCTGGGCACACACCTTCAGCCACATCTTTGCAGGTGGCTATGCTGCGGGTTATTACAGCTACAAGTGGGCTGAAGTTTTATCTGCCGATGCCTACGCTGCCTTTGAAGAAACAGCACACGCAGATGGCTCACCCAGCCTAGAAACAGGCAGGCGCTACCGAGAAGCCATTTTGGAGGCCGGTGGTAGCCGCCCTGCTTTGGAATCATTCATTGCTTTCAGAGGTCGTGAGCCCTCCATCAATGCCTTGCTTAGGCACCAAGGCATGGCTGCCAAAGGATGACTTAAAACTTCAGCGTCTTTACGCCCGCTGAAGTGCCGAGCAAACAGACATGGGCTTTTTGGTAAGCAAAAACGCCCACTGTGACAACGCCGGGCCATTGGCTCACTTGGGCTTCAAAAGCGACTGGGTCTTTGATTTGCAGGCCCTTCACATCCAAGATGTACTGGCCGTTGTCAGTGGCCAAGGGCTGGCCGTCTTTCAGGCGCACTTGCGCTTGTCCACCCATCTGGGCAAATTGAGCCATGATGCGCGCGCTGGACATGGGGATGACTTCCACGGGCAAAGGAAATGCCCCCAACACCGATACCAATTTGGATTCGTCGGCAATGCAAACAAATACCTTAGACTGCGCCGCTACAATTTTTTCACGCGTGAGCGCTGCGCCGCCGCCCTTGACCATATGACCTTGGCCATTGATTTCATCGGCGCCATCAATGTACACAGCCAACTCGGCCACCTCATTGCTATCAAAAACTGGAATACCCAAGGCCTTTAAACGCGCTGTGGATGCTTCAGAACTGGACACTGCCCCTTTGATTTGATCTTTCATCGAAGCCAGCGCCTCAATGAATTTGTTCACTGTAGAGCCTGTACCAACGCCCACAATTTGGCCGGGCACCACATATTGAAGCGCGGCCTGGCCAACCAGGGCTTTGAGTTCGTCTTGATTCATAGGGTTTATTTGAGACAATGCTTGGACTGAATGAGATTATCCAATGTCCCTGAACCTTTACCCACTGGCGCGCACCTTTTTATTCAACTTAGATCCTGAGACGGCCCACGATCTCACCTTGAATCAGTTGGCCCAGACGCAAAATACATTTCTGGACCGGGCCTATCGACAGCCTTGGATTGCCGACCCAGTTCAATTGGCGGGCCTCACTTTTCCCAATCGCGTGGGCATGGCGGCAGGACTTGATAAAAATGCAAGATGCATAGATGGTCTAGGTGCCATGGGTTTTGGTTTTGTTGAGGTGGGCACAGTCACGCCTTTGCCGCAACCCGGCAACGACAAACCCCGCATGTTCAGACTGTCAAGCGCCAAGGCTTTGATCAACCGACTGGGTTTTAACAACCAGGGGCTCGATGCGTTTGTGGCCAATGTGAAAAAATCCAAGTTCAGAAGTCAAGGTCGATTGCTGGGCTTGAACATTGGGAAGAATGCCAACACCCCCATCGAGCGGGCCACCGACGACTACCTCCTGGGTTTGAGTGGTGTGTATGAGCATGCCGACTATGTGACAGTCAACATCTCAAGCCCCAACACCAAAAACCTGCGCTCCTTGCAAACCGATGAAGCGCTGGATCAACTCTTGTCAGCCTTGAACGAACGCAAAATGGCCTTGGCAGACACCCATCAAAAACGCGTGCCTGTCTTTCTCAAAATAGCCCCCGACTTAGATGATGCTCAGGTGGTCGTCATTGCCCAAAGTCTTGTCAAACACCAAATGGATGGGGTGATTGCCACCAACACCACCTTGTCTAGAGATGCTGTGAAAGGCATGCCGCACTGTGATGAAGCAGGTGGCTTGTCGGGCTCGCCTGTTTTGGCAGGAAGCAACCGCGTCATTCGCTTGTTGCGTCAGCACCTAGGTCCACAGTTTCCCATCGTTGGCGTGGGCGGTATTTTGAGTGGCTACGATGCAATCAGCAAAATTGAGGCGGGCGCCGATGTCGTGCAAATTTACACAGGCCTCATTTACAAAGGACCCGCATTGGTTCATGAAGTGGCCAAGGCCCTGAAGCAGACCTCTCAAAATTAAGGACCGGGCAAACTCAGTTTTTCAGGGCCTGCGAAACTTCATTGGCAATGGCCAAGGAACTGGTCAGACCCGGAGATTCAATGCCCAGCAAGTGAACCAACCCCTGAACGCCATGGGACGCTGGCCCCATGATGCAAAAGTCGGCAGCCTTCTCATGGGGTGCATTGATTTTGGGTCGAATGCCGGCATACGAAGGCATCAGAGCGCCATCTTTGAGGCCTGGCCAATATTTGCGAACCTCGGCATAAAAAGCATCACCTCGGCTGGGGTTGACATCCAAATCATCGGGCGATTCGACCCACTCCACGTCGGGTCCAAACTTGGCTTGGCCTGCCATGTCCAAAGTTAAGTGCACCCCCAAACCTGCCGCCTCAGGAACCGGGTAAATCAATCTTGAAAAGGGCGATCTTCCAGTGAGGCTGAAGTAGTTGCCCTTGGCGTAATAAGCCAGTGGCAGTTGCGCCAAATTGGATCCCGCAAACTGACGCGCAACTTGGGGGGCAATCAGGCCCGTTGAGTTAATCACTTGGTCGGCTAAAAGTTCCGTGCCGTCTGCAGTGCGAACGATGAACTGCGTTTGCCCTGCCTCGTGCACAACCTGGGCTGACAAAAATTGAGCATTGAGGGCCAACATGCCGCCTGCGTTTTCAAAATCGCCCAAGTAACTCAGCATCAAGGCATGACTGTCAATAATGCCTGTGCCAGGAGACCACAACGCGGCCTCACATTGCAAGGCCGGCTCCATGGCCTGAGCTTGGGTTGCAGACAACAAGCTCAATTGATCGGCACCCAAAACGCCATTGGCATTGGCCTTGGCTTGAATAGATGCCAATTGGTCAACTTGGGTAGCAGAGGTGGCCACGATCAATTTACCGCACTGTTTGTGGGGTATGTGGCGTTCTTGGCAATAGCGGTAAAGCAATTTTCGGCCTTGTACACACAGCTTGGCTTTCAAAGAACCCGCTGGGTAATAAATGCCCGCGTGAATCACTTCACTGTTGCGAGAACTGGTACCCGTTCCAAAAGCATCTGCCGCCTCCAAGAGCAACACCTCACGGCCTTCAAGTGCCAATTGACGTGCCACGGCCAAGCCAACCACGCCGGCCCCTAAAACAACGGTTTGAATTCGATCCATGCCCTATTCTCGCTGACACACGCACGACAGTTCAAATGGATTCTTGCAGGCAAACTACTTTTTTTCACATCAAGCCAATCCACCAAGGAGCCCCATGAAGCTGTTCAACTTACACAACAAAGTGGCCATTGTCACAGGCGCCAGTCGAGGCATAGGCCGATCCATCGCCTTTCAATTGGCTCGAGCCGGCGCCAAGGTCGTGATCTCAAGCCGAAAGCAAGAAGCCTGTGAGGCCGTGGTCCAGGAAATTCAAGCGGAAGGCGGCACGGCCATGGCCATCAGCGCCAGCATTGCCATCAAAGAACAACTCCAGAACTTGGTGCAAAAAACCCGCGATGCTTGGGGCCCCATTGATATTTTGGTTTGCAATGCTGCCAGCAACCCTTACTACGGCCCCACCACGGGCATGAGCGATGAAATCTTCAACAAGGTCATGCACAACAACGTCCTGTC
>SXXD01000211.1 GCA_005789685.1 Burkholderiales bacterium | reverse complement strand
GGTGAGCACAGTGATGAAAATCAAGGCGCCAGGAAATAAGGCCCAGTGAACCGCCACATCCATGTGATCTTTGGCATCGAACAAAATGCGACCCCAGGTGGGAATGTCGGGTGGAAATCCAAGCCCTAAAAATGACAGCGTAGATTCTGCAATGATAGCCGCAGCCACATCGATGGTGGCCGCCACAATGACCGGGCCCATGGCGTTGGGCAAGATATGCACAGTGACTTGTCGCCAAGGGCTGGCACCTAAAGCGCGCGCCGCTTCAACAAATTCTTTTTCGCGCAATGACAGAAATTGGGCCCTGACCAGTCGGGCCACAGGCATCCAGCGCAAGCCCCCAATGACGGCTACAACCAAAATAAAAACCCCTGCCTCGGGGCCTACCATTTTTTTCAAGGTGTCGTTGAATAAATAGAAAATTAAAAGCAGCAAAGGCAATTGTGGCAAGGACAAAAACAAGTCTGTGATCCACATCAGGAAAACATCCACAGGACCTTTGGACATACCAGCCACTGCGCCAACGACCACGCCTACGCTAATTGCAATCAACATGGCCGCTAAACCTACGGCCAAAGAAATTCGGCCTCCGTAAAGCACGCGAGCCAAGATGTCTTGCCCCAGATCATCGGTGCCCAAAGGATGGGCCCAAGATGGGCCTTGCATGCGAGACATGAAATCAATTTCATTGATGGGCACTCGCCAAAGAAAAGGGCCTAGCAAAACAGCCAGCACAATGAAGCTTAAAACAACGGTGCAAACAACGGCCAGTTTGTGGCGTTTAAATCGACGCCATGACTCCCGGCCTGGCGACTGCGCTGACGACTTGGCCACCACGGCCTTGTTGTCAGTTGAAGGAGATGCGAGGGTCGAGCCAGCCATACAAAATATCTGCTAAAAGATTACACGCGATGACCAAGGTGGAAAACACAAAAGTCACAGCCATGACCACTGGGGTGTCGTTGGCCAACATGGAACTGATGATGAGAGAACCAATGCCGGGCACCCGGAAAATTTGCTCGGTCACAATGGCACCGCCAAAAATAGCCGGCATCTGAAGCGCGACCAAGGTGACAACGGGAATGAGCGCATTGCGCAAAACGTGCTTGGTAACGACTACTTTTTCTAACAAGCCTTTGGAGCGTGCCGTGGTGACATAGTCCAAACGAATGACATCGAGGACAGCAGAGCGAACATAACGTGTCCAGGCACCTGCTTGAAACAAACCCAATACCGTGACCGGCATGATCATTTGCTTAAAGTGCTCCCAGAAAAAGCGCCAGCCTGTATCGGGAATGTCTGCTCTGTAAACAAACGGCAACCAGTCAAGGTGAATGCTGAAAAACAAAATGAGCAAAATACCCGTGAAAAAGGTGGGCAATGAAAAACCAATAAACGCCAACGTGCTGGCAATTTGGTCAAACAAAGAGTAAGGCCTTGTGGCTGCATACACTCCCACAGGAATAGCAATACAAAGTGCCAACACCTGCGACGAGCCGATCACCAACAAGGTGACCGGAATGCGCTGCATGATGAGTGTTTCGACATTGATGCGACTGATGAAGGAATAACCCCAGTCGCCCTGGACCATGGCCGTGAGCCAGTTCCAGTAGCGAACCATGAGCGGGTCGTCCAATCCAAATTTCTCCCTTAAGGCCAAGGCCACTTCGGCAGGAATGTTGGGGTTGGAAACCAACTCAGAAAAGGGATCTCCTGGCGCTAGCGCCAAAACAGAGAACAACACCAAGCTAATGCCCAAAAGACTGGGCACGGCGATCATCAATCGCCGCAGGACGTAACGAAACATATAACTGAATTAAGTGTTTTTGTACCAGTCTTTCAACAGCCACAAATCGTTGTCCCAGCCCGACAAAGGCGCAACCAAACTGTGAACTGCGGCCGAGGTACGGGGGCGGTAAACCACAGGAATGATGGCAATGTCGTTGACGGGCATGTCGTTCATCCGGACAAACAAAGCGGCTCGTTTTACGGGGTCCATTTCAGATTGGGCCGCCAAATAGGCTTTGTCATATTCGGGGTTGCTGTAGCGTGTGGAATTTCGGCCCAGCCACTTGTTAGCTTTGGTCGCAAATTGGTCAGTCAAGTACTGGTTCATGAACACCTCAGGGTCTGGCTGGGGCATGGTGGTGGTGAACATTTGCATGTCCACAAACAGTTTGGTGTAAGTGTCTGGATTGGCGGGGTCTGACGAGAAGTAGACCGATGCGGGCACCGCTTTCAATTCCATGTCAATGCCAGCCTTTTGCGCAGCTTGCTTGATAATTTGCTGTGTTTTCTGACGCGGACCATTGATCGAAGTTTGGAAAACCAATTTGAGTTTTTTGCCACCTTTTTCACGGATGCCGTCGGCGCCCTTTTTCCAACCGGCTGCCTCTAAGACTTGGGCTGCCTTGTCGGGGTTGAACTCGTATTTTGTATTTTTAGACACAAAGCGCTGAGGATTGTTCAGGAAGTTGGCCGTTGCAATACCGGTGCGTCCGTAGATGAACTTTTGCACACCATCGCGGTCAATGCACAAACTGATGGCTTGGCGAACCGCAAATTCTGACAAGATGGGGTGCTTGGATTTGGGATGCGAACGCTCGCCGTCTGTTTCTGTCCATGGGTCGGCCATGTTCAGTTGAATGAACTCAATGTTGCCGCCAGGAACAATGCTGGTTTTGCCTTTGCCGCCTTGCTCTAATCGAACCAGAAGCTCGTCTTCGACTTGCAAATTCCAAGCGTAATCGTATTCACCCGTTTGCAAAACAGCGCGCGCAGCCGACACGGCATCGCCGCCGCCCGTCATTTCAATGGTATCGAAGTAAGGTCGATTGGCTTCGTGGTAGCTGGTATTGATTGCGCCGCGCAGCATGTCACCCGGTTTGAAATCAACAAACTTGTAAGGGCCGGTGCCAACAGGCTTGAGGTTGGCAGGTGCATCGCGAGATGTTGCGCCCTTGAATGTTTCAAAAATGTGCTTTGGAATGATCATGCCAGCGGCACTCACAAACGGATCTGCCCAGAATGGCGAAGGCTTTTGGTACTCAACCTTCACAGTATGGCTGTCCACCTTCGTTACTTTAACGTCTTTGTAAGAGCCAGCGGTGTATGCAGAAGTGGCTGGGTCGGCTGCATAAGCGGCCGTAAATACG
>SXXD01000210.1 GCA_005789685.1 Burkholderiales bacterium | reverse complement strand
CTGTCGGCGTATGGTGCCATGATTGCGGCGGCTGGTTTGATGGCGCCATTGCTCGGGGGTATCAGCATGTTGTATTGGGGCTGGGCCGGGGTTTACGGTTTTAGGGTTCCTATTGTGCTGCTAGCTTTGTTGTGCACCCCTTTGCTGTCCAGTCGCCTGCGTGTGCAGAAGCTAAGCACACCCGACGCCACTCAACCGGGCAGCGTACAAGGACTTTTGCAGCTCATGCGGCGCAATGCTAATTTCGCCTGGATTAACTTAGAAAGTGTGGTCGTTCAGTTCTGTAGTTTCACCATTGCCCTGAGCTTGCCGTATGCCTTGCCTGCGGCTGGGTGGAGCGAAATAGCCTGTGGTGCCATGTTGTCCTTGTGGGCACTGGGTGTGTTGGGTGGCTCGGGTGTTGCCCCTTTGCTTTTGCGCCTAATGAACCTGCAGACTGTTGGCAACTTGGCACAAGGGCTTATGGCCTTAGGGTTGGTTTTGATTGGAGCGCTATCAATGGCTCAAGCCTGGCCCTTGATGGCCTTGGCCCTGCTGCTACAAGGTTTGGGCTTGGGAGTATTTCAGGTTGTCTACGCCGATAAAGTGGTGGCCACTTTGTCGGATTCTGCGCGGGGTCTGTCTGGCAGTCTAACGCTGGTGACCCGTACCGTAGGTATTGTGGCTGCCGCTTTGATCTGGCTTTGGTTGATGGAGTTGCTGCAAAACCAGGCCTTATCTCAGGGGGCTTCAAAGACTGAAGCAATTTGGGCAGGCACGATTGGGCTTCTGCCTTGGGCGGCTGGCATAGCCATTGTGTTGGCTGCGCTTAGTTTCTGGAGAAGGGCGTAGTCATGATGAAGATGCGCCTTGACTGCGGCGTTTCTCACGCAACATAAACAAATAGAGACCTTCTACTTTTTCTCTGGCCCATGGGGTTTTGCGCAAAAACTTCAAACTTGAATTGACACTAGGGTCATGCGTGAAGCACCGTACCGGTATGCGTTGGCCAAGTTCCACCCAACCAAAATATGCTTCAAGTTCACTCACAATAGCCTCAAGAGTTAAGCCATGTAGAGGATTTCTAGGCTGTTCATGGGTGGGTGTTGCATCGTTCATGTACAGATTTTATTTTAGAACAGCGTTCGAACTGTAAGCCGCAAATTTCTAGGCGCGCCTGCATACAGATAGTAATGACCAAACTGCTTGGGCGACTCTCTCCAATAAGCACGGTTGCTAGCGTTCTCAAGTGCCAAGGTCCAGTCGGTGTTTTGACCAGCCACTTTGGTGTTGTAGTGGGCCGCCAAATCAACAGTTGTCCAAGATGGCAATGTCATGGTGCCGCCTTCAATCAGATCGCGTTGGCCTTCATGGCTTAAGCGCAATGTGGTACGCAATCCGGGTACTTGTGTCCAGCGGTATTCCGCAGCTGCACGAAGCACCAAAGAAGGAACGTTCAAAGGACGCTGTCCATTTTGAACGGGGTTAATCAAAGCCTGTGAACGCTTGGCATCTAACCTTGTGGCGGCCGTATTTATTTTCCATTGATGGCTGCGGTAGCCCATACCCAGTTCTATGCCTTTGTGAGTGGCAACACCATCCAGTTTGCGGGTGCATGAGTTGTCTTCCTCGCATGGACCTTGATCGCCCCACACTGGGCGATTGATGTCAAACAAGGCAGCGTTCCAAAGCCACGGGCCTTGCGCACCTTTGAGGCCCAATTCTTTTTGGGTGCTCTTGGCAGATGGCAGTGCCACGCCTGCATTGGTATAGCGGCTGCGATTAGGTGTCACTTGAGCTTCAACACCTTGGCCATAGCTGGCGTAGCCGGTGGCGTTGTAAGGCAGCTTGTGGCTGAAGGCAATCCAAGGTGTGCTAATGGTGCGATCGTCGTGCGTGGCGCGACTGCCGTCGGTGCGTTGGCTGTCACGCTGAATGTGGCTTGAACGAAGGCCAAGCCACAGGTCTGCAAAGCGATGCACACGAATGCGATCTTTCACGCTAATTTCTGTTGAGTACTCTTGGCGGTTGGTGTTCAGGTCATAAGGCTCAGGTGCGGCGGCACTTTCGCTAAGGCCAGAAAGGCTGCCTGTGCCTGCCCAGTTGTAGGCCTGCATGGGCGAGAGCTTGTCAATTTGACGTTGGCGCAACCAAGAAAATGCAAGCTCGTGTTGAATGCCTGCCAGTTGGACTTGGCCTGTCAATTCTGTTTGCAAGGCATCGCTTATTCGGCGTTCGTTTTCGCTGCGGTAGTCGTACAGGTCAAATGTTTTGTCGCTACAGAAGCGGTCGTAATTGCCTTCTGCATAACAGCCGTATGCGTAACTCAAACGGTCGTCCGTTTTTAAACGCTGCGCGCCAACTTGGGTGGTCCACATCCAGCCGTTGTCTAAGCGGTGCTTCAGGCGCATGCTGCCAGTCAGGCCGTCAAACACACCTGGCACAGACCAACTTTGCTTAGAAAAATTGTTTTGTCCGTAAACAGGTGAGGGGAGTGAGTTGCCCGTGATGCTGGCCGCATTCACACCCATTTGTTGACGGCTGCTGCTTTCAATTTCCCATTCAAGACGGGTATTGGCGTTGATGCGCCAGTCCATGGCCAATGCCAGCAGATGGCGATGGCCTTTTGCGTTATGCACAGATGGATTCAGATCTTCATAGGCTGCGTTCATACGGTAACCAAAGGCGTTGTTTTCGCCATATCGTCCGCCCATATCCAATGCGACAGAACTGTTGTTGCCGTTGCCGTAGCTCAATGTGAGACTTCTCACGCTGCTTTCAATCGAGTTGGGCGGACGCTTCACCACGTAATTGGCTATGCCACCGGGCGCACTGGTGCCAGCTTGAATGCCGCTGGTCCCTTTGAAGAGTTCAATGCGTTCTTTATTGTCCATGGCAATCATGGTTTCTGCATTGATGGGCAAGCCTTCACGGCGGTAGTTGTAACGGTTGTCCAACATGAAGCCGCGCACACTCAGCATGTCCCAATAG
Organism: Burkholderiales bacterium; assembly: GCA_005789685.1. Taxonomy (GTDB): domain Bacteria; phylum Pseudomonadota; class Gammaproteobacteria; order Burkholderiales; family Burkholderiaceae_C; genus Limnohabitans_A. The sequence continues at coordinate 1,326 of SXXD01000210.1, read as the reverse complement.
GCAGGAGAGTTGTAGCTGTCGGTCACAGAAGAATCTAAGCGCAACGCGTCTGAAATTCTTTGTGCACCCAAGTCGCGCAGTGTGGTGTTGTCAATGTTGGAGGCACTGAACGGCGCTTCACGCAAGTTAAGGTTTTCAAAACCACTGACTTGTTGTGAAGCAGGACTGGTGATCAGCACCGTGTTGTTTTGAGCAAGCGCAGAGGCGCTCGCAAGCAACAGTGCGTGGCATGTTAAGTTTGGCAAAAGATGTGCCATTGCGTTTTCCTTCAACGAAATGGCAGGTCGGCTGGATCATTCAACGGGTAATGGCAAATGAGTGTTTGCCTCGTTGTTTAGACAAGCTTCCCTGCGCGAGGATTACCTCAATCAGGTTCAAAGGGACTTTCTCAGTCTTAGCTTTGCAGCTAAAACACCCCTAGCGGATGTGGCTGCAAATTTGAATTTGCAGTCACAGGTTGAATTCTATGACACACCCAAGAGTTTGTGCAAGTGTGTAGAAGTGGTGGTGTATTGGAGTAGGGTTTTTTGATCGGGGTACAGCAAGGCAGACGCGCCAAAGGCGGCCAAGGTGGCTTCGTGAAAGCCGCACAAAATGAGTTTCTTTTTGCCGGGGTAGGTGTTGATGTCGCCCACAGCAAAAATGCCTCGAGCTTGTGTGGCAAAGTTTTCTGTGTTCACGACCAGCTGCTTGCGCTCCATGGCTAAGCCCCACTCGCTGAGAGGGCCTAACTTGGGAGAAATGCCTAGACACAAAAGAATCGCTTCTGAAGGTAGAACTTCTGTTTCGCCTTGGGCGTTGAGGATTTCTAGGCCCGTTAGCTGTTTTTTACTTGAGCCTGAGTTTGCACCATCAGCTTGAATCAAGGCTGTGGGTTGGCCTGCCACAAAGCGCATTGATTTTGCTTTGCAAGCTTCGCGCATTTCTTCAATGGCACAAGGCTCTGCTTGAAATTGATCACGCCTGTGAACCAGGGTCACACTGGCTGCAGCATTGGCGCCTTGGCGCCAATGCGCGCAAGCTTCTAGCGCAGCATCGTTGTCGCCCAGTACCAAGAGGTGTTTACCTTTGAAACTTGACGCGTTGGGAGCCTTGTAAAAAATGTCTTTACCTAACAGTACCTGAAAGCCGGGCAAGCTGAGGCCGCGTTTGACGAAAGCTCCCACACCTGCGGCAATGAACACTGTGGCCGCTTTGAATTGCGTGCCCTTGTCGGTTTGCACGTGCCACTGACCATCTTCTGTGGCTTTGAGTTCACTGACCAATTCTTGTAGGTGAAACTGTGGCGCAAAGGGTTTGATTTGCTTTTGCAGTTGGTCAATCAGT
>SXXD01000029.1 GCA_005789685.1 Burkholderiales bacterium | reverse complement strand
GTTTTGACTATCTGCGTGACAACATGGTCTATGAAGGTAAAGATCGCGTACAGAGCGGCCTCAACTTCGCCATTGTTGACGAGGTCGACTCCATTTTGATTGACGAGGCGCGCACACCGCTCATCATCAGTGGCCAAGCCGACGATCACACAGCGCAATACCAAGCCCTCAACCAAGTGGTGCCTCTGCTGACACGCCAAGAAGGCGAAGCAGATCCACGCACCGGCGAAGGCATCACCAAACCTGGCGATTTCACAGTAGACGAGAAGTCACACCAAGTGTTCTTGACCGAACAGGGTCATGAAAAAGCCGAAAGCATTTTGGCCAGCGCAGGGCTCATCCCCGAAGGCGCAAGTCTTTATGACCCCGCCAACATTGCCCTCATGCACCATCTCACGGCAGCCTTGCGGGCCAACCACATCTATCACCGCGATCAGCACTATGTGGTGCAAGAGGGCGAGATCGTTATTGTTGACGAATTCACGGGCCGCCTCATGACGGGTCGCCGCTGGAGTGATGGCTTGCACCAAGCGGTCGAGGCCAAAGAGGGCGTAGCCATTCAGGCTGAAAACCAAACCATGGCCTCCATCACCTTCCAAAATTATTTCCGTTTGTACGGCAAGTTGAGTGGCATGACCGGCACGGCCGACACCGAGGCCTACGAGTTCCAAGAAATCTATGGTTTGGAAACGATGGTCATTCCGCCCAACCGGATCAGCCGCCGTGAAGATCAACTCGATCGCGTTTACAAATCGGCGCCAGAAAAATACAACGCCGCCATAGCCGACATTCGAGAGTGTTTCGAGCGTGGCCAGCCGGTGTTGGTAGGCACCACCTCCATTGAAAACTCAGAGCTCATTTCAGAGTTGCTCACCAAAGTCCAGTTGCCGCATCAGGTGCTCAATGCCAAGCAACATGCACGAGAGGCCGACATCATTGCGCAAGCAGGACGACCTGGCATGATCACCATTGCCACTAACATGGCTGGCCGCGGCACTGACATTGTGTTGGGTGGCAACATTGAAAAAGACATTCAAGCCATTGAGTTGAATGAAGCTTTAAGCCCTGAACAGTGTCAATCTCAAGTTGCTGCCAAGCGCACCGAGTGGCTGACCATGCACGAGCAGGTCAAGTCCTTGGGTGGCCTTCGCATCATTGCCACCGAGCGACATGAGTCTCGTCGCATTGACAATCAATTGCGCGGCCGTTCGGGCCGTCAGGGTGACCCTGGCTCTTCGCGTTTTTACCTGAGCTTGGACGATCCTCTCATGCGCATTTTTGCGGGCGACCGCGTGCGTGCCATCATGGACCGCCTCAAAATGCCAGAAGGTGAAGCCATTGAAGCCGGTATGGTCACACGCAGCATTGAAAGTGCTCAGCGCAAAGTAGAAGCCCGCAATTTTGACACGCGCAAACAATTGCTTGAATACGATGACGTGTCTAACGATCAGCGCAAGGTCATTTACCAGCAACGCAACGACATCCTAGATGCCACCGAACTAGATGAGCAAATAAAGTCCTTGCGCGAAGGCAGTTTCACAGACTTGGTGCGTCAGTATGTGCCCGAAGAAACTGTGGAAGAGCAGTGGGACTTGGTTGGCTTAGAGCGTGTGCTTCAAGACGAATGGCAAATTGAATTGCCGCTTCGTGAAACAGTCGCTGCGGCCACGGCCATCACAGACGAAGAAATTTTGGAATCGGTTTTGGCTGCAGCCAACAAAGCCTTCAAAGTCAAGCTAGATGCGGTGGGTGTTGAAAACTTTGTGCCCTTTGAACGTGTCGTTTTGTTACAAAGCATCGACACCCAATGGCGCGAACACCTGAGTTCTTTGGATTATTTGCGCCAAGGCATTCACTTGCGTGGTTACGCGCAGAAGCAACCTAAGCAAGAATACAAACGAGAAGCTTTTGAACTCTTTGGTCAATTGCTCGACTCCGTTAAAAACGAAGTCACACGCGTTTTGATGAACGTCAAAATTGAATCGAGTGAGCAAATTGGCGAAGCGGCACAAGTCTTGGAAGAACGCGCAGAAAATATCAGCAACGTGACTTACACCGCGCCAGATGAGCAAGGCCAGCAACAAACGCAACCTGAATTTCAAGGCAAACTGCTAGCGCCTGTGGGTCGCAACGAGGCTTGCCCTTGCGGCAGTGGTAAGAAATACAAGTTTTGCCACGGTAAATTGGCATAAGAGATTTTCATGACAGTGAATCTACAAGCCCCTAACCCCGACCATGTCTTGACTGTTACGGGCGTTCGCTTAGGCATTGCAGAAGCAGGCGTTCGCAAGGTGGGGCGCAAAGACCTCACTGTCATTTTGTTAGATGAGGGAAGCGCTGTATCGGGTGTCTTTACGCAAAACCGCTATTGCGCTGCGCCTGTTCAAGTTTGCCGTGATCATTTGAAACAAGTGAATGCTTCACAAGCCGATACACACGTTCGAGCTTTGATCATCAACACAGGCAACGCCAATGCGGGCACCGGTGCCAAGGGCTTGGCCGACGCACGTGCCACTGCTGAAGCGCTGGCCGCAATTCTCAAAATCAAACCCCAACAAGTCTTGCCCTTCTCGACGGGCGTCATCATGGAAAATTTGCCTGTCGATCGCATTGTGGCGGGCATGCCTGCTGCCATTGCCGATGCGCAAGCCAAGCACTGGGCCAAGGCGGCTGAGGGCATCATGACTACCGACACTGTGCCCAAGGCTTTCAGCGCGCAAGTGGTGCTGTCAGGTCAGACAGTCACCATCACTGGCATCAGCAAAGGGGCCGGCATGATTCGGCCCAACATGGCCACCATGCTGGGTTTTTTGGCCACCGATGCCAACATCGATCCAGCCTTGTTGCCAACTTTGGCCGCTGACTTGGCGAATGCATCCTTCAATCGCATCACCATTGATGGCGACACCTCGACCAACGATTCCTTCATCGTCATGGCCACGCGCAAAGCAGCGCACCCTGTCATTTCAACTTGGGATTCGGCTGATGGCAAAGCTTTGCGCCATGCAATGATGGCGGTGGCGCAAAAGTTGGCCCACGCCATTGTGCGTGACGGCGAAGGCGCCACCAAGTTCATCACCGTGCGCGTGGAAGGTGGCAAGACTTCTGAAGAGTGTCTTTTGGCCGCTTACGCCATTTCACATTCGCCTTTGGTCAAAACAGCCTTCTTTGCCAGCGACCCTAACTTAGGCCGCATCTTGGCCGCGGTCGGTTACGCAGGCATTCACGATCTCGATCAAGACCTGATTGGTCTTTACCTCGACGATGTTTGCGTTGTGCAAAACGGGGGGCGAAACCCAGCCTACCAAGAAGCAGATGGCCAACGTGTCATGAAGCAAAGTGAAATCACCATCAAAGTGCTCCTCGGACGCGGTGAAGCAGTCGACACGGTTTGGACCTGCGATTTAAGCCACGACTATGTTTCCATTAATGCAGACTACCGATCATGAGCGACGCCATTGAAAAACTTTTAGAACGCGCTGTGCTCATGATGGAGCGCATTGAACGCGTATTGCCGCAGCCTTTAAGTGAGCCCAATTGGTCTGAGGCCATTGCTTGGCGCTATCGCAAGCGTGCCTCTGGTCATGGTGTCTTAGAGGCTGTGCGACATGTGTCAGACATGAACCTGGCTGACTTGCAGGAAATTGATGGGCAAAAAGAAAAGTTACAACAAAACACTTTGCAATTTGTACAAGGCTTGCCTGCCAACAATGTGCTCCTAACGGGTTCACGTGGCACCGGCAAATCTTCCTTGATCAAAGCTTGTTTGAATGCCTATGCCTCACAAGGTTTGCGCCTCATTGAAGTCGACAAAGAAGACCTGACAGATTTACCCGACATTGTTGACGTGGTGGCTGGTAGATCAGAAAAGTTCATCATCTTTTGCGATGACCTGAGCTTTGAAGATGGCGAAGGTGGTTACAAAGCTTTGAAATCCATTCTCGATGGTTCTGTGGCGGCATCCACACCCAATGTGCTGATCTACGCCACCAGCAACCGACGCCATTTGTTGCCCGAGCACATGAAGGACAACCTGACCTACACCCACACCGAAGATGGCGAAGTGCATCCGGGCGAAGTCATTGAAGAAAAAATTTCTTTGTCCGAACGCTTTGGCTTGTGGATCAGTTTTTACCCCTTCTCTCAAGACGAATACCTGGCCATCGTGGCGCAATGGTTGCGGTCTTTGGGTGCCAGCGAAGCCGTCATTCAAGCCTCCGGACCTGAAGCCCTGGTCTGGGCCCTTGAACGTGGTTCGCGCAGTGGCCGAGTGGCTTATCAGTTTGCGCGCGATTGTGTAGGGCGCATGGGGCAGGGCGCATCGACTCAGCGATCACTGTGAGTACAAGCTCGGCACCTGGCCAGTCTTTGCTGGTGGCGGATGCGCATCTTAAGCGCGACGGGGGACACAATCGCATGACAGTCGATGTGGCGGTGGGTATTTTGATCAATGCGCAAAATCAATTCTTGCTCACCTCAAGACCGCCCGGCAAAGTGTACGAAGCTTACTGGGAATTTCCGGGAGGCAAGCTAGAGGCCCATGAAACCGTAGAACAGGCTTTAACGCGAGAACTTGAAGAAGAGCTTGGTTTGAAGATTGGTGACGTGCAAATTTGGCGACAACAGTTGGTGGACTATCCGCATGCTTTGGTCAGGCTGAACTTTTGCAAAGTTCGCAGTTGGCAAGGTAACTTGGAAATGCGCGAAGGCCAACAATTTGCTTGGCAAAGCTTGCCCGTTCAAGTGGTGCCTGTATTGCCTGGCACTGTGCCCGTTCTAACTTGGTTGGCCGAAGAAACTGGCTTTGTGGGTGACACGCATCAGGCTGCTGGCTAAGCACTCGTTACTGCAACTTAGGGTCGCCAAAATTTTCTTGATCGGGGGGCGTGTCTTCTGGCACTCTGAAGCTCTCATTGGCCCAAGCACCCAAGTCAATGCCTTTGCATCTTGCACTGCAAAAGGGACGGTAGGCGTTGTTTGAGCTGAAAAGACTGGGGCCGCCACAGGTGGGGCACTCCACGTGTTTGGGCTTGGCAGATGGCTCACTCATCGGTCTCAGTAGGTTCTGATGGCCTGCGCTTTAAGCGCAGAGCGTCATTTCAAAGGGGGTGTCTTCTTTGTTGCCAAGCAGCTTGCCATCGGCTTGTTGTTGCATGAGCCGAATGACGACCAGCAGCCTGTTGCAACTGATCTCGGGTGTGAGGTTCAAACTTTCGTCAATTCGCAAACGGAGCAGTTGAAAATTGCGCCCCTGTGGCAAATTTTGTTGAAGCTGGCCACCCGTGGCCATGACCTTTTGAGTGCTGCCAGATTCGCGCATCATTTTGAGAATGAGTTGAATCGCATTGGCCAAAGGTGAAAAGTGTTGCGACCATTCGAACAAATTAGCTTGCCTGGAGGCGGGGGCATGGTGCTGCCAGGCGTGATAAGAAGGCAAGTCAAATTCGCAGGTTCCGCCCGGAATGGCTGTACGGCTTCGAATGCTGTTGAGGAATTCGCTTTCACCCAAAGCACTGCCCATTTTCCCAACCATGCTGTTGAGCGCTTCGAAGCGTTGTTCGAGTTGTGCAATCACCAGATCAAGCGCCTGCTCTGAAATAGATGGATTGCCACGGTAGCTATTGAGCTGCTGTTTATGGCGTTCAATGTCTTTGAGAACATCTGATTTCAGTTCAGACCGTGAGCCCACTTCCATGATTTCAAAAATCGTGGTGAGCGCGTAATGGTGATCAACTGCCTCGGAACGCTGACTCAATTGGTTAAAGCGCGCAAACAAATGTTGCAGACGCAAATAAGTCCGAGTTCTTTCGTTGAGGGGGTATTCGTAAAGTATCACGCTGCGTCTTTCAGTGCCGAGATCATAGCCCGAAGCGGGCCATCATTTCATGCACCAACTGCTTCAAGTGGGCTAAATCGATGCCTTCGTTGAAAATGACGGCATCGGCACAGTCCAATCGCTGTTGCCGACTGGCTTGCTGAGAAATGATTCGCTCTATTTCTGCCCGGCCCAGCTGGTTTCTGCGCATCACCCTCTGGATTTGAGTTTCAACGCCACAGTCAACCACGCAGACCAAGTCGACTTTGCGCCGCCAGCGTTCGCCAGACTCTGCCAACAATGGAACGTCATAGACCAAGCAGGCATGACCTGCGGCAATGGCGGCAATGCTTTCTTCTTGTAGGACTTGCCCCACCAAAGGGTGAATGATGGCCTCAAGCTGTCGCTTGCTTTCGGGGTTGGAAAAGACCAGTGCGCGCATGGCGTCTCGGTTCATGGCGCCATCGGAGGCTATCAATTGTTCGCCAAACTCAGCCAAGATAGCCGGAATGGCTCTTCCGCCTGGCAGGGTGAGTGCTCTGGAAATGGCATCGGCGTCCATGACGGCGGCGCCCGCACTGGCCATGATGCTGGCGACCGTGCTCTTGCCGCTGCCAATGCCGCCCGTCAGCCCCAGTCGAAGTGGCTTGCGGCTCAACGGGTTAAGCCCCCATGGAAATGCCTAAAAAGAAACATGCGAATCCAGAAAAGGCTAAAAAAGGTCCAAAAGCGAAATGCCCATTGTGACCCAGTTGCCCCCTCATTTTTTGGATGACCCCAAAAATCAGCCCAGAAACAGAGGCCAACAAGAGCAAAGGCAGAAGGCTCCAAACCCCCACCCAAGCGCCAAGGCCGGCCAGCAGTTTGAGATCGCCCTGCCCCATACCCTCTTTGCCCGCAGTTTTCTCAAAGCCCCAGCTGACCAGCCATAGAAGCCCATAGCCCAGAACCGTACCAGGCAGGGAATGCATCAGTGGGGTTGGGGTGAGCGACATGGCGCTACCAATGAGACCCGCCCAAAGCAAGGCTTGGGTCAGAACATCTGGGAGGAGGAATGTTTTGGCATCAATCCAAGCCAAGGCCAAAAGGGCAGCGCAGAAGAAACCCCCTAACAAGGCTGAATAGCCAAAACCAAACTTCAGGAGTGACATACAAAACAACACCGCTGTGAGGATTTCAACCCCTGGGTAGCGAAAGGAAATAGCCTCATTGCAATGTTTGCAGCGTCCAAAGCACCCAACAAAAGACAAAACCGGAATGAGCTCGTACCAACTCAGTGTGTGGCGGCAGTGAGGGCAGTGTGATCGTGGCGTCGATAAATTGAAGCTAACGGGGCTACTTTCGTCAGTCGTCAAAATCATTTGCGGCAAACGGTGAATGAGCACGTTGACAAAGCTACCTACGACCAAGCCAATGGCAGCCATCAAAATGATTTCAGCCAAACTGACTTCTACAAAATGGGGCATGACCCAGCCCATGCTGCCAGGTGGCAGCCACAATTGAGGCCAAGCAGTGAGGGTGATCAAAAGACTTGTCCTAAGTTGAAGATGGGCATGTACAAGGCTAACAAAATGCCGCCTATGAGCGTGCCCAGCACGACCATGATGACAGGCTCGAGGAGCGTGGACAGATTGTCAATGTGTTGATTCAGATCGGACTCCATGAGTTTGGCGGTGCGTTCAAGCATGGTATCAAGTGATCCCGTTTCTTCGCCAATGGCGCACATCTGAATGGTCATGGCAGAGAACAAGTTGGATTTTGACATGGCCTTGCTCAAACTGTGGCCCTCTTGAATGCTTTGCGTCATAGCCAGCGTGGCTTGTGCCAAATTGGGCGACGCAGTTGCGGCTGAAGCGGGTGCCAGTGCTTCGGCCAAAGGAATGCCGGCCTGAAGCAAAGCCGACAAGGTTTGTGCCCATTTGACGACCATGGCTGTTTGCAAAAGCGGCCCTATAACAGGACTTTGAAATGCCATTTTTTCAAAAATGATTTGGAGCTTCAAGGACCTGTGGTGCACCCCATGCAGCAAGGCGATGAGTGCCAAAAGCGACCCTGAAAGTACGCCAGCCCATTGCCCCACCCAAAAGCTCATGTTGATCAATTGCTGTGTTGCCCAAGGCAATGACGCGCCCATGCTCTTGAAAACATCTTCAAAAACAGGCACCACCCACAGCAAAATGACCACCAACACAATGGCAGCGATGACCAAGATGCTTGCTGGATAAATGAGCGCATTTTTGAGTTTGGCTTTCAGGGTGGCATGGGCTTCAAGGGTGTCTGCCAAGCGACTCAAAATTTTGTCCAAAATGCCAGCTGACTCGCCGGCGTGCAGCAAGCTACAGTAGTGTTGATTGAAAACCTGCGGATGCTTTTGAAAAGCAGTGTGCAGTGACTGGCCTGCATTGACGTCGTTGCGAAGTGTTTGCAATGTGTTGCCAAAGGCCTTCTGAGTAGAACGATTGCCCACGATGCTTTGACTTAGCAATTCAAAAGCCTGCGACAGCGGAATGCCTGCACTCATGAGCGCCGACCACTGGCGCGTGAAAACGCTCAGTGTTTTGGCCGGCACAGCTTTGCTTTTCAGCTTGTGAAGGGGCGCAGCCTGCCGCCTGGCGACTGCTCGGGAGAGGGCCGCATCAAGTGACATCGGTGTGCGCCAGTACTTCGGACAAAGAGGTGATGCCCATGGAGGCTTGAAGAAGTCCTGCATGTCGCAGTGTATTGACACCCTCTTTTTCAGCTTGCGCTGTCAGTTCATGGCCACTGGCATTGTGCAAAATCAAATGCTGCAATGCCGCTGTAATGGGCATGACTTGGAACAAACCAATTCGCCCCCAATAACCCTTGTGGCACTTTGAGCAGCCTTGTGCCGAATAAAAATGATGCTGTGGCGCAGCTTGGTCGTTGAAAGTCTGGAGACCTAAATCTTTCAGTGATTGAGAAGACACACTGACTGGCGTTCGACAGTGCACGCACAAGCGGCGAACCAAGCGCTGTGCAGAAATGAGGCTGATGCTAGAGGCCAAGTTGTAGGTGGCAACGCCCATGTTGCGCAGGCGAACCAAAGCGCTGGGTGCGTCTTGTGTATGTAAAGTAGACAGCACCAAATGACCTGTTTGCGAGGCCTTCATGACAATGTCTGCCGTCTCATGGTCTCTGATTTCTCCCACCATGAGAATGTCAGGGTCTTGGCGTAAAAAGGCGCGAAGTGATGTGGCGAAATTAAGGCCAATTCTTTCTTTTACATTGACTTGATTGATACCCGGTAATTGAATTTCAGAGGGGTCTTCTACGCTGGCAATGTTGACTTCAGCCCGGTTCAGCAAGTTCAGACAGGCATACAAAGATTGAGACTTGCCTGAGCCTGTAGGCCCTGTAACCAAAACCATGCCATGTGGTTTTTGGATGGCCTCAAGCATTTTTTGTTTGTCGGCCACGCTGTAGCCCAAATGATCTAAATTGAGCTTGGCCAAGTCGGTCGACAAAATACGCACCACGATCTTTTCGCCGAACAAGGTTGGCAGTGTGCTAACCCGTAAATTCAGGCGCTGTGTATTTTTGAGACCAAGGTTCATGCGGCCATCTTGTGGCAAGCGTTTTTCTGCTATGTCTAGGCGCGACAAAACTTTGATGCGAGACACAATTTGTTCTTTAAACTCATAGGGTGGTGCAGGTATTTCTTGCAGAACGCCATCGACACGCAAGCGGACACGGAAGAAATTCTCGAAAGGCTCGAAATGGATGTCAGAGGCTCTAAGCTGCGCTGCCATTTCCCACGTTTGCTGGAGGTAGTGAACAACAGGCGCGTCTGAAGGCGTGGGCGGGTTGCCGGAGTGATGAATTGCCATCTGAACGCCATTTCATAAAAACAGGACGTTCAATGATGAGTGCAAATTGGCAATTCAAACGGTTCAAATACGAAATGCAAGAATTTGTGCGATGGCATGACAGCCACCTTGTTCTATTTTGACAATTGAATCACAATGACATGTGTTTCAATGCAAGTATTGCGAGTAACTCATGAAACTACTGATCATTTTGACCATGTTGGGTGCTGTCAATGCCTATGCAAGCGACCCGCCCAAAGCGAATGACAAAAAAGCTCCAGAAAGATCGGTTGTGCCAGAGCGCATCACACGCCCTAAGTCAACACCAGAATCTATGCCCCAGCCATTAGAGAAAAAGAGCACGCTAGACGTATGCCCTAAATATGAGTACAAGGAAAGGGATTCTAAAATTGTTTGCTTGATCAAACCTGCAGGTGGCGAGAAACCCAAACCCGCGGCCAAATGACCCGTGAGGCCAGCTGCTTGATGGGCAGGAATTAACCCGACAAGCCTACAAATACATTTTGTACATCGTCGTTGCCGTCAATGGCAGCCAAAAAGTTTTCCACTTCCTCTAGTTGCTCGGCGCTGAGGTTGGCAGGGTTAACGGGATTTTTGGGTTTGTAGCCCAACTTGTTGGACAACACGGTGAAACCATGCTCAGGCAGGGCTTTGCTGACCAAATCTAAATCTGTTGGGTCTGTGATGAACACCGTCACACCGTCTTCATCGGCGGCTTCAAAGTCTTGCGCGCCCGCTTCAATGGCGGCAATCTCGGCATCTGCATCAGCTTTTGAAGCCTCTGCTTCAATCATGCCCACATGGTCAAAATCCCAAGACACAGAACCTGAAGAGCCCAGTTGTCCTTTGCGGAAAAGCACGCGAACTTCAGAGGCTGTCCGGTTCAGGTTGTCGGTGAGTGCCTCTACCATCACTGGCACCTGGTGCGGTGCAAAACCTTCGTAAATAACGCGTTCAAAATTAACGGGGTCGCCCAATAAGCCAGCGCCTTTTTTGATGGCGCGTTCTAGCGTATCTTTTGGCATGGAGACCTTGCGGGCCTGCTCCACGACCAAACGCAGTCGCGAGTTGGCGGCAGGATCGGCACCACCTTTGGCGGCCACCATGATGTCTTTGGCCAAACGCCCAAAGAGTTTGCCTCTAGCGTCTGCGGCTTGTGCCTTGCCTTTTGCTTTCCACTGGGCGCCCATGGGGTCTACTTTCTGTGTGAAGATTTAGGAGGTCATTTTAAGTCATGCGCCCACTTCAAAACTTAGACCGTGATGTCGACGTTGCCGCCTTTGGGCTTGTCATTTGATCTGACCTCTTGCCGAACTACTTCACGTTGAGGCTCCATCTTTGGCGGCGGATCATTTTTGACCTTTTGTTCCGTTTTGACGGGCCGCTCTTGTTGTACTCGAGGCGGTTCTGGCCTTTGACTGGCAGGGCGAATTTCTGACATGGTGAAATCTCCGACAAATCTAAAAGTTAAAGTATGTCACATTGCTTGGCCCATTGCCCCCAAGTCGTTGGCCAAAATGTGCAGCAAGGGTTCTGACTGATCGGCATTCGACTGAGTCGGTTTACCATTGAGTTTGAAGCTGATCACAAAGTCTCATCGGTTTAATATCAAAACAGCTTAATCAAAATCAATTTCTTTTTCAATAGAATAAATCTCATGCTTCATGCTCTACCCACTTTCGACGATGTTTTGGCCGCGGCTGCACGGCTTGAGGGGGTTGCGCACAAGACGCCTGTGATGCAGTCGAGTTCCTTGAATGAGCAACTGCAGGCCAAAATTTATGTGAAATGTGAAAACTATCAGCGCATGGGTGCATTCAAGTTCAGAGGTGGCTTCAATGCTTTGGCCAAATTGAACGATGCGCAAAGGCGGGCAGGGGTGGTGGCTTATTCTTCGGGCAACCATGCGCAAGCCATGGCCTTGTCTGCGCGCATTCTTCAAATTCCCGCAACCATTTTCATGCCACACGATGCCTCGCCCGCTAAGTTGGCGGCTACCCAAGGCTATGGCGCCAAGGTCATCGGCTATGACAGATATTCTGAGGACGCCAGTGCACTTGCCACAGCCTTGGCCCAGGCAAATGGTCTGACTTTCATTCCCCCCTTTGATCATCCTGATGTTTTATCTGGTCAAGGAACGGCCGCCTTGGAATTGTTCAAAGAAGTGGGCGAATTGGACGTTCTCTTTGTTTGTTTGGGCGGCGGCGGGCTTTTAAGTGGCAGTGCATTGGCCGCCAAGGCGCTCTCGCCGAGTTGTCAAATCGTGGGTGTAGAGCCCGAGGCCGGCAACGATGTGCAGCAATCATTTAGAAAAGGTGAGCGGGTCAAAATAGCAACGCCCGTGACCATTGCCGATGGTGCACAAACGCCCATGGTGGGCGCCATCACTTTTGAAATTATCAAAGCTTTGGTAGACGACATTCACACCGTTACAGATGCGCAACTGGTCCAAAGCATGCGCTTTTACGCTGAGCGCATGAAGATGATTGTGGAACCCACGGGCTGCCTTTCATTGGCAGCGGCCATGCAAGCAAGTGAGTCGTTGAAGGGGAAAAAAGTAGGCGTAGTCGTCAGTGGCGGGAACATCGACATGGCGAGGTTTTCTCAATTAATGACGGCGTACCCCTGATAGCTTTAAGTGCGGCGCTCTAACAGTTGAGACGCCAAAGCCACCAAAGCATCTTTGTATTCGCCATCAGGCAAATGCTGCGCCGCATCTACGGCGCGCTGAGCTTCTGACATGGCCGCTTTGCGGCTAGCCTCAAGAGCTCCCGTCTCGCGGACGATGGCAATCACACTGCTAAGTTGGTCAACAGAGCCTGTTTCGATGGCCTTTTGAATCAACTCTCGCTGCGCTGGCGTACCTCGTTGCATGGCCAAAATGAGGGGCAGGGTGGCTTTGCCTTCGCGCAAATCATCGCCCAGGTTCTTGCCCATTTCGGCGGCATTGCCCTCGTAATCCAAAACATCGTCAATCACTTGAAAAGCAGTGCCTAAGGCTTGACCATAGTTTGCGCAGGCCTCTTCCAATTCCGGCGAAGTTTTGGCCAAAATGGCTGCCAAACGGGCACTGGCTTCAAACAATTTGGCAGTTTTGGAGCGGATGACGTGCAAGTAGGCCGCTTCGTTCAAAGAAGCATCGTGCATGTTCATGAGTTGCAGAACTTCACCCTCTGCAATGACGTTGGTGGCATCGGCTAACACTTGCATGATGCGCATGCTGCCTGCATCTACCATCATTTGAAAAGCGCGGGAATACAGAAAGTCGCCTACCAATACGCTGGCTGGATTGCCAAAATTTTCGTTGGCAGTAGGGCGGCCACGCCGAAGTGTCGACTCGTCCACCACATCGTCGTGCAGCAATGTGGCCGTGTGAATGAACTCCACCACAGCCGCCATGCTGTATTTGTGCGCTTCTTGGTAGCCCAAAGCTCCGCTGGTGAGCAACAAAATGACAGGTCTTAGCCGCTTGCCGCCTGCCGAAATGATGTACTGGGCAACTTGGCCAACCAGGGGCACCCCCGAACTCAAGCGCTTTGCGATGACCTCGTCGACCTGGGCCAAATCGCGTGCCACCAGAGCCAAGGCCGAGGCAGGAGAGGCTGTAAAGAATGGCGCGGAGGTAGACAAAATAGCTTTAAACAACAGGATTTGGGGGGAAGAATTGCCAGAAAACTTGAGTTTTCGATGGAATTTCTGTGAATTGGGATGATTATAGAGATCGAAAACGCCAACTGGGGGCCGCAATGAATTGTGCTTGAGGGGCTTGTCAAGCCTCAAAAGTACGTGCTAAAATCCGCGGTTCCTTAGGGTTCGTCCTAGGAATTCCATGAAGAGGTCATTATGTACGCGGTCATAAAAACCGGTGGCAAACAGTATCGTGTTGCTGCTGGTGAAAAAATTAAAGTAGAACAGATTGCTGCGGACGTGGGCCAGGAAATCGTATTCGACCAAGTTCTGGCAGTCGGCAACGGCGCAGATCTGAAAGTTGGTACGCCCCTGGTGTCCGGCGCAACTGTTACTGTCACAGTGTTGGCACACGGCAAGCACGACAAAGTGCACATCTTCAAGATGCGCCGTCGCAAGCACTATCAAAAACGTCAAGGTCATCGCCAGCAGTACACAGAACTGCAAATTGGCGCGATTGCCGGCTAAGGAGCACAGGTCATGGCACAGAAAAAAGGCGGCGGCTCTACGCGAAACGGGCGCGATTCGCAGCCCAAAATGCTCGGTGTAAAAGCTTTCGGTGGTGAACTCATCACTGCTGGCGCCATCATTGTTCGTCAGCGTGGTACCAAGTTCCACCCTGGCAACAACGTGGGCATTGGCAAAGACCACACATTGTTCGCTTTGATCGACGGCCACGTGTCGTTCGGCTTCAAAGGTGCTCTGAAAAAGCAAATGGTGAATGTGACTGCTGCTTAAACAGCGTCAGCCAAAGCGCAAAGAGCCCCGCCGAGTCGGGGCTTTTTTGTTCCAGAGCTCAAAATTAAAATAGACAAACTGGAATAGAAACTGGAAACATCATGAAATTCGTTGACGAAGCCTATATTGACATCGCCGCAGGCGATGGCGGGAACGGCTGCGTCTCGTTCCGTCATGAGAAGTACAAAGAATTTGGAGGCCCCAACGGCGGCGATGGTGGGCGCGGTGGCCACGTTTTTGCAGTGGCCGATCCCAACCTCAATACCTTGGTCGATTTCCGCTTTTCACGCAGACACGAAGCCAAACGCGGCCAGCACGGCATGGGCTCCGACATGTTTGGCGCCATGGGCGACGATGTCACCCTGAAAATGCCTGTGGGCACCATCATCACCGACGCCGAAACGGGCGAGGTCTTGTATGAGTTGCTACAACCCGGCGAGGTTCTCATGATTGCCAAGGGCGGCGATGGTGGATTTGGCAATATGCGTTTTAAGAGCGCCATCAATCGTGCGCCGCGTCAAAAAACACCCGGCTGGCCGGGCGAGAAAAAAGAACTCAAGCTGGAGCTGAAGGTCTTGGCAGACGTGGGTTTGTTGGGCATGCCCAATGCAGGCAAGTCCACACTCATTGCTGCCATTTCCAACGCGCGTCCCAAAATTGCAGACTACCCGTTCACCACTTTGCACCCCAATTTAGGCGTGGTGCGCGTTGGCCCTGAGCAAAGTTTTGTGGTGGCCGATGTGCCCGGGCTAATTGAAGGCGCCTCCGATGGCGCTGGCTTGGGCCATTTGTTTTTGCGACATTTACAGCGCACGCGCTTGTTGTTACACATGATTGACTTTGCACCCTTTGATGAAACAGTCGATCCTGTGGCGCAAGCCAAAGCCATTGTGGGCGAGCTCAAAAAATACGACAAAGCTTTGTACGACAAGCCGCGTTGGTTGGTGCTCAACAAGCTCGACATGGTGCCGGTTGAAGAGCGCGAAGCCCGTGTCAAAGACTTTATCAAGCGATTCAAATACAAAGGCCCTGTGTTTGAAATCTCTGCGCTCACCCGCGAAGGTTGTGAGACTTTGATCAAGACAATTTTCCAGCACATCAAAGCGCAGCAAATTCAAGAGCAAGAACCAGTCTATGTCGATCCGCGGTTTGTTGAGGAACCTCCCCTCTAATTGATTCAGTAACCCAAATCTCCTGCACTTGCGTTACATTGAACACCATGAGCCAGCCTTTTACGTCTACTGTTTTGCGCGATGCGCGACGCATCGTGGTCAAGGTCGGCTCCAGTTTGGTCACCAACGAAGGACGCGGTCTAGACGAAGCGGCCATCGGTGAATGGTGCCGTCAGATGGCACTCATGGCCAAAGACGGTCGCGAGGTCATCATGGTGTCCAGCGGCGCCATTGCCGAAGGCATGAAGCGTTTGGGTTGGGCCACACGCCCCCAAGAAATTCATGCTTTGCAAGCTGCTGCAGCCGTAGGCCAAATGGGCTTGGCGCAAATGTACGAAACCAAATTGCGTGAAAACGGTTTAGGCAGTGCCCAGGTACTTCTTACGCATGCCGACCTGGCCGATCGCGAACGTTATTTAAACGCCCGCTCCACCTTGCTTACCTTGTTGCATCACAAAGTGCTGCCGGTGATCAACGAAAACGACACGGTGGTGAACGATGAAATTAAGTTTGGCGACAACGACACTTTGGGTGCTTTGGTGGCCAACTTGGTAGAGGCTGATGCCTTGGTCATCCTGACCGACCAAAAAGGTTTGTACACCGCAGACCCTCGCAAAAATTCTGCTGCCGAATTTGTGCACGAAGCCTTCGCTGGTGATCCTGCGTTAGAAGCCATGGCCGGTGGCGTAGGCTCAAGCATTGGCAGCGGCGGCATGATCACCAAAATTTTAGCTGCCAAGCGTGCGGCAGGCTCGGGCGCATCCACCGTCATTGCATGGGGGCGCGAACCCGATGCGCTCATTCGCTTGTGCAAAGGCGAGTCCATTGGCACCTTGTTGGTGGCGCAAACGCAAAAGCAGCAAGCCCGCAAACAGTGGATGGCAGATCATTTGCAATTGCGCGGCGCGGTCACAGTCGATCCTGGCGCTGCTTCTAAGCTACAAGCCGAAGGCAAGAGCTTGCTTGCGATTGGTATGACGCATGTCGAAGGCGATTTTTCCAGGGGTGATGTGATTGCCATTCGCGATGTGAGCGGACTGGAAATTGCGCGTGGCTTGGCCAATTACGCCAGTACCGAAGCCAGACTCATTTGTCGCAAACCCTCCTCAGAGTTCGAGGCCTTGTTGGGCTATGTGGCTGAGTCTGAATTTGTGCATCGCGACAACTTGATCTTGACCCGCTGACCCATCACTTCTTCAAGTCACAAGGGGCACTCCAAGCCCCTTTTTCATGGGTCTTCGGGTTTTGGCTTTTCTAAACTGTTGTGAGGATCAGGGTCAAAACTGCCACCCGGTGGCAACTCCATGCGGATTTGAGTGTGCATGAAACCAAACTGCACCGTCATTGAAACCTCAGAGCCTTGTGGTTCAGAGTTATCGCCTTCGCCTTCGTTGATGTTGTTTCGAGGCCGCGTTGCGCCGCGGTAACCTCGCCCTCGGGTGTCATAGCGGGGCAAGTATCTGGACAACTCAGTGAGTGCCATTTCATAGACGCCTCGTTTGAATTCAACCACCACATCGAGCGGCACCCAAAAATCATTCCAGCGCCAAGCGTCAAACTCGGGGTGGCTGGTGGCACGCAGATTGATGTTCCAGTCGGGCTCAACCAACTGGAGCAAATACCAAATTTGCTTTTGGCCCTTGTAATGGCCCCTAGCATCGCGCCTTATAAAACGGTCAGGCACTTCATAGCGCAACCAATCTCGGGTACGGGCCACGATGCGCACATGCTCCGGCAGGAGCCCCACTTCTTCGTGCAGTTC
>SXXD01000209.1 GCA_005789685.1 Burkholderiales bacterium | reverse complement strand
GAAATCGGTTACAGAACGATAACAAATTGTCTGTTATCCGTCTTGCCACCCACTTTATTTAAAGTTCGGGCTAGAGAGTCAAGCTTTTCAGCAAAGCTTTCAAATCTTGTTGAGCGGCCAAACTCATGCACAAGCCCCAGGCTTCTTCTGTTTTCTGTGCGCCCAAAATAGGCGTGCTTTGGTCGACAAACTTGGCCTTGAGTTGCTCGTTGCTCATGGGTTTTTCCAAACTGCCAATGGCGCGCTCAATGTAGATGTGGTGCTTTTGTCCGTCGGTGGTTTCAACGGTCACGTCCACGGACGCTTCGTGAATGCTGCGGTCCACAATTAAGTCGACTTTGTCGCGCACGCCAATCACCCGGGGTGAGCGCACCACGTCGTCAGCGTACTCATGTTCACCAGCGCGGCCATAAATAAGGGCTACAGCGCATGAATGGAACACGCTGAACTTGGCCAGCAATCCATCGGTGGGTGTTTTCTTGCCTGTGAGTTCTTGCACCAAG
Organism: Burkholderiales bacterium; assembly: GCA_005789685.1. Lineage (GTDB taxonomy): Bacteria > Pseudomonadota > Gammaproteobacteria > Burkholderiales > Burkholderiaceae_C > Limnohabitans_A. Next base: position 4,667 of record SXXD01000209.1, on the reverse strand, counting down.
GGATGGGCTTTCAATGTGACTTTGGTCACTTGCTCGGGCTTCAAGTTGTGCTTCTCGCGCAATTGCACGCAGGCATCAATGGCGGGGTGAATCACAATGCCACAGGCAAAAGGCTTGTAGGTGTTGAGTTCAATTTCCCAAGTTTTTCCTAAGTTTTCTGTGACTTCTTTCCAATCGGTTTTATCGGAAAAAACTTGCATCAAGCCGCGCGGGGCTTCCAAGGCACGGGCCGAAGAGGTGTAACCATGCTTGGCCATCAAAGCAGACATCAAGCCCACTTTGGCGGCACCACCGGGATGGAACGGCTTGGTCATGGTGCCAAACTGTTCGCGCAAACCCACAGGTTGTGAAGCGGCAATGCCTAGTGCCATTCGCGTTTGCTTGGCGTTCAAACCTAGGAGGCGTGAGCAGGCCGCCGCACTGCCCAACATACCCGTAGAGCCCGTGATGTGCCAGCCGCGGTCGTAGTGGTTGGGGTACACCGCATTGCCCACGCGGCAAGAAACTTCTACACCCAATACCAAGGCATCAATGAGTTGACGACCGCTTGAGCCCAGGTGCTCGCCCAATGCCAAGATGGCAGAGGCCACAGGCCCGGCTGGGTGAATGATGGTTTTCAAATGCGTGTCATCGAAGTCAAAGGTATGCGAGCTGATGCCATTGAGCAAGGCCGCATTGGCCATGTCAACACGGTCGCCGCGGCCCAACACAGCAGCTTGGGCAGAAGGCGCCAACTCTTTCACAGCGCCCAATGCGGCTTCCATGGTTTCATGGGTGCTAGGCCCCACCGCGCAACCGGCCCAGTTGGCAAAGGTGCGGTGGGCCTGGGCTTCCACGGCATCAGACCAGCCCTTGGAAGGATGTGAGGCAACAAATTCAGCCAAAAGCTGAGTAATGGCAGGGGCATTGGCGTCGGCAACGACGGTGGTATTTCGTGCGGTCATAGAAAATCAGGAGCAAAAGCCCCTTCAATGGGTCAAAAGAAGCGATGATAATTGGTTAATCGCGGGGGTCGTTCTTGCCTTGCCCCCGATGCACCGCTATTGACCCATGTCACTCACGGGAAAAGCAACTCGGTTTAGACTCGGAGCATCTATTTTGATGGCACCCAAGCACGGCCTCTGCGGCTTGAGTTTTTCGCCTTACTTATGACTACAAACGCTACCCCCGACAATTTGCACCCTATTCCGCCAGATCAGGACATGCCGCACCGCAAAATCATTCGCGAGTGGCTCAAGCCCTTGTCTGATCGCTCCACCCTGCGCGCCTTTGTTCTCCTGCTGGTTGACACGGCTTTGTTCATGGGGCTTGTGGCAGGCACTGTGCTGCTCGAATCTGTGTGGCTCAAACTTTTGTGCGGCTCAGCGGCTGGCTTCGTCATTGGCCGTTTGTTCATCATTGGCCATGACGCTTGTCACCAAAGCCTCACGCCGCACCGCGAACTGAACAAATGGATTGGCCGCTACGCCTTTTTGTACTCGCTCACGCCATTCAGTCTGTGGGACACCGGACACAATGTGGTTCACCACGGCTACACCAACCTGAAAGGTGTTGACTTTGTGTGGACACCGCTGACAGCAGAGGAATTTGCTGCGCTCGGCCCCTTTGGCCGCTTGATGCAATATCTTTACCGAAGCGGCTGGGCCCCGGGTTTGTATTACCTTGTTGAAATTTGGTGGAAGCGCGAATTCTTCCCAAATAAAACACACATGCCAACACGCCGTCCGATTTTCTTGAAAGACAGCTTGTTGGTCACAGTGTTTGGCGTACTTTGGATGGGTGTAATGACCTATGCAGCTGTCGCCACCGATCAATCTGTAGGGCTCACATTGCTGATGGGTGTCTTCGTGCCCTTCCTGTTTTGGAACACCATGATTGGTTTCGTGGTGTATGTTCACCACACTCATGTGCGGGTGTCTTGGCACAACGACAAATCAGCATGGACCAAAGCTCAGCCCTTTGTCTCCACCACCGTGCACCTGACTTTTCCCATGAAGATTGGCAACATGGTGCACCACATCATGGAGCACACTGCGCACCATGTGGACATGAGCATTCCGCTGTATCGCTTGAAAAAAGCACAGGCCAAGTTAGAAGAAATGCTGCCGGGTCGCATCATTGTTCAACCCTTCTCTTGGGGCTGGTATTTCAAAACAGCCAAGGCTTGCAAACTCTATGACTTCACGCGCGAATGCTGGACCGATTTTCAGGGCCACATGACCAGCCCTGTGCGCGGCAATTTGCCTGCCAAGCCTTAAGCCTTTTTAACTCGACCTGCAGGTCGATTCAGATGCAAAAAAGCGCTTCTCTCGAAGCGTTTTTTCATTGTGCGCGGCGCGACAAAATCTCAAAGGCTGGCAAAGTTTTGCCTTCCAAGATTTCTAAGAAGGCGCCGCCACCGGTAGAGATGTAGCCTACTTGTTTCTCAATGCCGTACTTGGCAATGGCCGCCAAAGTGTCGCCTCCACCGGCAATGCTGAAGGCTTTTGATTCGGCAATGGCGTGTGCAATCACGCGTGTGCCATTTTCAAACGCGGAAAATTCAAACACGCCCACAGGGCCGTTCCACACAATGGTGCCGGCCGCTTTCAATTGAGTGGCCAGTCTGGCTGCGGTCTCTGGTCCAATGTCCAAAATCAAATCGTCATCGGCCACGTCCGTGGCCTTTTTCACAGTGGCCACGGCATCTGCTGAAAAAGTTTTGGCGGTGACCACATCGGTTGGAATGGGCACTTCGGCGCCACGTGCTTTCATGAAGTCGATCACCGCTTTGGCTTCTGCCAGCAAGTCAGGCTCTGCCAAGCTTTTGCCAATGTTCAAGCCAACAGCCAACATGAAGGTGTTGGCAATGCCGACGCCCACAATGAGTTGATCCACTTTGTCGGCCAAGCTCTTCAAAATGGTCAGCTTGGTTGACACTTTGCTGCCGCCCACAATGGCGGCTAAGGGACGCGCAGGGTGCGCCAGTGCTGTGGTGATAGCGTCAATGTCGGCGGCCAACAAAGGGCCTGCGCACGCTACTTTGGCGTACTCAGCAATGCCATAGGTCGTGCCTTCTGCGCGGTGCGCTGTCCCAAAGGCATCGTTCACAAAAATGTCGCACAGGGCCGCCATTTTTTGAGCCAATTCTGGGCTGTTCTTTTTCTCTCCCTTGTTCACCCGGCAGTTTTCAAGCAAGACCACTTGGCCTTGGGTCACTTCAACGCCTTCAACCCAATTGGCTTTCAAAGACACATCACGGCCTAGCAGTTCTGTCAATCGTTTTGCCACCGGAGCCAACGAATCTTCCGGCTTGAATTCGCCTTCTGTAGGGCGGCCCAAGTGACTCGTCACCATGACGGCCGCGCCAGCATCGAGGGCCATTTGAATGCAGGGCACAGAGGCGCGAATGCGCGTGTCTTCTGTGATGTCGCCGGCATCGTTTTGCGGCACATTCAAATCGGCGCGAATGAAAACCCGCTGGCCTTTGACTTTGCCTTGTTGGCACAATTCTGAAAAACGAATGACGTTCATGAAAGCTCTCTTGAATGACTCGGAAGATCCAGAAGCACTTAGAGGCTTTTGGCAACAAGCAGAATTTTAGACCTGCAAACTTGCGGAAACTTACCCGCCGCTTTTGCAACACTGATGCCGTGCACTAACTTACCAACCCAACAGCACATGCAAGGGCAAGTAGGCCAACATGCCCGCCACAATGGTCAGCAGCACATTGTGGCGCCAGAAATAAACGGCAGCACCCACAGCGGCACCTATCCACCTGGCATCCATCCAGTTGTGCAAAACCTCTCCCTGCTGCATCAGGACTTCAGGCAAGACCACCGCTGCCATGGCCGCGATGGGTGCATATTGCAAACCGCGCTGCGCCCAGTCGGGCAAGGCCCATTCCTCGCTTGAAAAGAAAAAGAAAGTGCGCGTGAGAATGGTCACGCCCGTCAAACCCGCGATCACAGCCAAAGTCCAAATGTCGGTGCCCTCAAAAAAAGTCATGCGCCTTGTCCTTCACGCATTTTTAGAAAACGCTCCAAACTCATGCTTAAGACAACGGCCACACCAATGGCCATGATGATGTTGAATTTCAAAGGCAAGTTGTACGCAGCAATGGCAGTGACAGCGGCCACACCTGCCGCAAAAATTCTCATGCGCGTGCTGGCCAAGGAGCACAAGATGCCCACCAAACACAAGGTGCCCGCAAAGCCTAAACCCCAAGAAGTAGGAATGATGTTGGCCAAAAAAATACCAGCAAAGCTGGCTGCAATCCAACTCACCCACATCATGCAAGTGTTACCTGCAAGAGATGCTGCTTGTGCCAATTGATCTGCAGGGTCTTCACTGGGATTTACAAATCGCCGTGTGAACAACACATAACTGATATCGGCCGTGAGATAGCCGTGCACCATCCTTTCAAGGCGCGGCAAATGCATGAGGTATTGACGCAGATGCAAACTGAAAACCATGAAACGCAAGTTCACGCAAAAGCCTGTGGCCACAATCACCCAAGCAGGCGCGCCCACAGCGATCAAGGGCAAGGCCGCCAATTGCGAACTGCCCGCATACACAAACAGCGTCATGGCAATTGACTCAAACACACTCAAGCCAGAATTCACCATGGCCACGCCGGTCATTAAGCCCCACGCAGCAAGCCCTGGTGCTTGGGGTGCCGCGTCACG
>SXXD01000028.1 GCA_005789685.1 Burkholderiales bacterium | reverse complement strand
GGCACTGACAGTGCGCCACACCCTGCTCATTTGAAAGAACACGCCTCTGGCTGTGCGGGTTGCTACACCGCACACGCCGCCATGGAAATGTATGCCGAGGCTTTTGACAGCGTGGGCAAGTTGGACCAATTGGAAGCCTTCGCCAGCTTCAACGGAGCCGACTTTTATGGCTTGTCCCGTAACCAAGGTCACCTCACGTTGAAGCGAGAATCTTGGACGCCGCAAGAAAGCTACCCCTTTGGTGAAGCTGAGCTCAAACCCCTTAGGTCTGGCGAAGCCTTGCCATGGCGCATGGCCTGAACGACATTGATTGGACGGCGCCTTGGCTCAAGCCTTGGCGCGAGCAAGGCGAATGGATTGCGCAGCAAGTGAAGCAGGGCGCTTCGGTCGAGCAAGCTTGCAATGCATCCCTGCATTGGCTCAAGCAACATGACATCGCGCAAGGTACAAAGACCGAGTCAATTTGTCCGGTTCAGTTCGTGCCGCAATCGGCTTTGCCTGATGGGCAGGCTTATGAGCAGTTCATCTACGACACACAAACAGTTCCCACGCGCGATGGTTTGCACGATTTTTTCAACGCCCTGTGTTGGATGAAATTTCCCTTGGCCAAAAAAAGATTGAACCAAGTTCAAGCAAATGCCATTCAAGCGCAAGGTGTGGGCGCAGTGCGCGGGTCGGTGCGAGATGCCGTGACCGTGTTTGATGAAAATGCAGCGCTCATTCAATTGCCAGACTCAATTTGGGATGCTTTGGAAGCGCGTGATTGGCAGACTGCATTTGTCAAACTGAAGCCCAGTTGGCACGCGGCCCAAGTTGTCATATTTGGCCACGCTGCTTTAGAAAAACTGGTCAAACCCTACAAGGCCATCACGGTTCATTTATGGCGAGTGCCATCAGAGTTGCCACTGGCCGAGTGGGATGCCTGGTTGGCGCAAGACCTGCAGCCTGAAAAACTGGCGACCAAACCTTTTCTGCCAACACCTGTTTTAGGGATCCCTGCTTGGTGGCCTGCCAATGAAAACCCCGATTTTTACGCCGATGCGCTGGTCTTTCGCAGGCTCAAAGCGAGTTAATTCCGTTCAATTTTGAGGAATTAAATGGCCCCACTTGATTTTGTTGGCGTCCACCCTAATATTCGCAGTGTGCACTTGGCATTCGCTGGGTGGTGAATTTAAATTCCTCATGAAACGCATTATTTTGTTTGTACTGACCAACTTGGCTGTGGTGTTGGTGCTGGGTGTTGTGGCCAGCTTGCTGGGCGTTAACCGATTCCTCACTTCCAATGGCTTAGATTTAACCGCCTTGCTGGGCTTTGCCCTGATCATGGGTTTTGGTGGCGCCTTCATTTCATTGCTCATCAGTAAGCCTGTGGCCAAGTGGAGCTCGGGCGTTCAAGTCATTGCGCAACCTAGCAATGCCGACGAAAAGTGGTTGGTCGACACCGTGCAAAAACTGGCCGATAAGTCGGGCATTGGCATGCCGGAAGTGGGCATCTTTCCAGGCGACCCTAACGCTTTTGCAACCGGTGCTTTTAAGAACTCTGCATTGGTTGCAGTCTCTACGGGCTTGTTGCAAAACATGAACCACGATGAAATCGAGGCCGTGTTGGCGCATGAAGTGGCGCACATTGCCAATGGCGACATGGTCACCATGGCCCTCATCCAAGGCGTGATGAACACCTTTGTGGTGTTCCTGTCCAGAGTGGTGGGCTATGCGGTTGACAGCTTCTTGCGCAAAAACGACGAAGAAAACACAGGCCCTGGCATGGGTTACTGGATTACGACCATCGTCCTCGACATTGTCTTGGGCTTTGCGGCAGCCATTGTGGTGGCCTGGTTCAGCCGTCAGCGTGAATTCCGCGCAGACGCTGGCGCAGCCGAGTTGATGGGCCGCAAACAGCCCATGATGAACGCATTGGCACGTTTGGGAGGCCTGCACACAGCCGACCTGCCAAAAAGTGTGGCGGCCATGGGCATTGCGGGTGGCATGGGTCAGTTGTTTTCAACGCACCCACCCATTGAAGAGCGCATTGAGGCTTTGAAAAACAGTTAAGCATCGGTAACCCTTGAGACTCGGCTGCTCAGTGCTGTCATTTATAGTCCATGGGTGCCCAGACTTGTTCCCACATCGCTTCAGCGATTCTTAACCCTAGCGCGTCTCCAAAACACCCGCCGTTTTGAACGCTTGCCAGCCCCCGTTCGGGGCATGGCATGGATGGCACTGGGGGGCTTGGCGTTCTCCTTGTTGAATACCATTGCGCGATCCTTTGCGATGCAAATGGACCCCTTTGAAGCGCAGTTCCTCAGGTATTTTTGCGGCCTCTTGATCATGTTGCCTCTGCTTTGGTATCAAGGCCTGGCGGCCTATGCGCCCAACGATGTGAAAGGCCAATTTTGGCGAGGCGGCGTGCACACCATTGGTTTGATGTTGTGGTTTGTTGCTTTGCCGCAAATCCCCTTGGCTGACATGACGGCCATTGGCTTTACGGGTCCTATTTTCATCATGTTGGGTGCCGCGTGGTTCTTGGGCGAGCCCATGCGCAAAGACCGATGGATCGCGGCAGCGATTGGCTTTGCAGGCGTGTTGGTGGTGGTGGTCCCCAACTTAGCTGGCACAGGGGGTTGGTACAACTTGGTCATGCTGGCTTCATCGCCTGTGTTTGCGGCTTCCTTTTTAATCACCAAACATTTAACCAGAACTGAAAAACCCGGTGTCATTGTGATGTGGCAATCGATCACCGTGACCTTGTTCAGTTTGCCACTGGCTTTAGTGAATTGGCAAGCGCCTACGCTTTGGCAATGGGGTGGTTTTATGGTTGCAGGCGTGCTGGGCACCATCGGCCATTACAGCCTGACCAAGGCCTTCAGTGTGGCCGATATTTCTGCCACGCAATCACTCAGATTCTTAGACTTGGTGTGGGCTTCTCTGTTGGGGTGGTTGGTGTTTGGCGATTTTCCAAGTCAATGGACTTGGTTGGGTGCTGCTGTCATTTTGGTGTCCACTGTTTGGATTGCACGACGCGAAGGCCGCAGAAAAGAAGAGCCTGCGCCCCTCAATTCATCGGAAACCTGAAGCTCATTGGGTAGCGTCACCCGATGGCGCCTTGCTCGGGGGTGGGTTGCTGATGCCACTGGCCACATGCCCTGCTGGCACATGCTGCGCTGCCGATTCAATGTGACCCGTTTGATCGTCAAAGAAAAAGTCGGGCTCAAACTCTTTGAGAAATTCACCCTTGGGCAAGCCGCCTAAGAACATGGCTTCGTCCACCTCAATGTTCCACTGCATCAAGGTGCGAATGGCACGCTCGTGAGCGGGCGCACTGCGGGCCGTGACCAAAGCAGTTCTGACGCGGATGGCCGGAGTGCCTTCTTGTTGAAGCCTGTGAAGGGCGGCCAGCAAAGGCTTGAAAGGCCCAGCCAGCAAGGGTTGTGAGGCCTTGGCATGTTCGTGTGCTTGAAATGCAGAAAGGCCTTGAGATTGAAAAACACGCTCGGCTTCATCGGAAAACAAAACAGCATCGCCGTCAAATGCAATGCGCACTTCATGCGGGTGCGCTTCAGATGCATGCGCAGAATGAGGGTAGACCTGCGCTGCAGGAACGCCAGCGTCTAATGCGGCGCGAACATCGGAAAGATGCGTCGATAAAAACAAATTCGCATTGAGTGGTTTTAAATACCGCCATGGCGATTGACCACGCGTGAAGCTGCCACGTTGAATCGACAAACCATAGTGCTGCGCTGACCTGAACACACGCATGCCAGACACAGGATCATTGCGCGACAAGATGACCACCTCGACTCTTTGGGTTGTGGCATCGTTGAAGGCCAAGAGTTTTTTCACCAAAGAAAAAGCAACGCCTGGTTTGGCGGGCTCTTCAAGCCGCTCCAACTGCAGCTTCATGTAGGCACGGTCGTCGCTTTGTTCAAAGACCAAATTTTCTTCTTCAAAATCGAATAAGGCGCGCGATGAAATCGCTACCACCAATTGACCGTCTAGGCTGGCTGCCATGGCATGCTCCTTGTTATCGAACCCATTGATTCAAGGCCATGATGGGCATGAGTACTGCCAACACGATCAGCATGACCACACCGCCCATGGCCACAATGAGCAAGGGCTCCAAAATGGTGGCCAAGGCCAAGGCACGGCGCTGCACATCGACCGAAAGTTGTTGAGCCGCACGTTGCAACATGAGTGGCAGTTGACCGGTTTGTTCGCCCAAGCGCGCAAACATGGCGAGCAAACTGGGAAAGCGTTTTTTCTGACCCATGGCCATGGCCAGAGGAGCGCCTTCTCGAACCAAGATCAAAGCGTCGAGCACATCTTCTCGCATGGCCTGATTTGAGAGCGTGTCGGCGGCCGACTGCATGGCCTTCAAGATGGGTACGCCAGCCGCTGTGAGCATGGCCAGCGTGCTGGCAAATCGAGCCGTGTTGTAGCCCGTTGCCAGTCGGCCCACAATGGGCAAACGCAAAACGGCAGCGTCAAAACGCAGGCGCAAAGCGTGTTGCTTCATGGCTTGCTGAAATCCGAACCAACTCAAGCCCAG
>SXXD01000208.1 GCA_005789685.1 Burkholderiales bacterium | reverse complement strand
GCATTGGACGAATCTGCATTCGATCCTTTGGCTCGCACCACCAAGTTCATGCTCACCGAAGAGGCGCACCACTTGTTTGTGGGCGAGTCTGGCGTCAGCCGTACCATCCAGCGCACTGTCGATGTGATGAACCAACTCAAAACCGATGACGTGGCCAAACTGCGCGCTGCCGGTGTGATTGACCTGCCCACCATTCAGCGTTACATCAACTTCCACTTCTCGGTCACCATCGATTTGTTCGGTGCCGACGAGTCTTCCAACGCGGCCACTTTTTACAGCACAGGCCTGAAGGGTCGCTACGAAGAAGGTAAGCGCGCCGATGACCACGTGCTAAAAGGCAACACCTACAAAATCTTGGCCGTTGAAAACGGCAAGTTGATTGAAAAAGAAGTACCCATGCTGAATGCGTTGAATGAAGTTCTGCGCGACGACTACATCACCGACTCCAAAGGCGGCATTGACCGTTGGAACCGTGTGATTGAAAAGGCTGGCATCTCGTTCAAGCTCACAGCCCCGCACAAAGCTTTCCACCGCAACATCGGTTCTTTGTCAGGTTCCAAAATCACGCCCGATGGTCGTGTGGTGACCAGCGAAGAGTGGATGGCCAAAGTGGGTGAGTGGTTGCCCACCAACGAAGACCGCGCCTATGTGGGCAGCCTCATGGGCCGCGTGGTAGAGCCAGGTAAGTTTGCCAACTGGATTGCCCCTCCTGTAATGGGCATCAACCGCCAGCCTGTAGACTTCGACTACGTTCGTTTCAGCTGAAATCTCAAGCAGATCCATCACACTTGCCATGACCACAGAAGCCGTTTTAATTCAGCAGCACCTGATTGATCCAGAGATCTGCATTCGTTGCAACACTTGCGAGGCCACGTGCCCAGTCGGTGCCATCACGCATGACTCTCGGAATTATGTGGTCGATGCTGACAAATGCAATCTGTGCATGGCCTGTGTGCCGCCTTGCCCCACGGGCTCGATTGACAACTGGCGCAGCATGCCCAAGGTCAAGGTCTATTCAGTAGAAGAGCAACTGACATGGGATGATTTGCCTGCTGCTTTAAGCGAAGCCGAGCTTCAAGCCATGGGCATCAGCGGTGATGCCGTGATAGCAGCGACTTCTGCAGAACCAGCACCTGCGCAAGCAGTGAATGTTTCTGGCGAAGCCGTGTTCAATTCAGCAGCTTATGGTGCCACGTTGCCACCTTGGTCTGCGGCCCACGCCTATACCAACTTGTATGGCCCTAAATCTCCCACTACAGCTACCGTGGCGGGCAATTTCAAAGTGAACGAAGCGGGCACCACCAACGAAACCCATCACATCGTGATTGATTTCGGCAGCATGCCTTTCCCAGTTTTAGAGGGCCAGTCTGTGGCCATCGTGCCGCCAGGTGTCGATGCATTAGGCAAACCTCACCATGCTCGCCAATACTCCATTGCCAGCCCACGCAACGGCGAGCGCGCCGGCTACAACAATGTGTCTTTGACGGTGAAGCGGGTGATCGAAGATCACGAAGGCAAACCCGTTCAAGGTGTGTGTTCCAACTATTTGTGCGATGTGAAAGTGGGCGACGCCATCCAAGTGATTGGCCCGTTTGGCAGCAGCTTCCTGATGCCCAACCACCCCAAGTCCAACATTGTGATGATTTGCACCGGTACAGGCAGCGCGCCGATGCGCGGTATGACTGAGTGGCGTCGCCGTTTGCGCCAAAGGGGTAAGTTTGAGGGCGGCAAGTTGATGCTGTTCTTTGGTGCTCGCACTCAACAAGAGTTACCTTACTTTGGCCCGCTGCAAAAGTTGCCCAAAGATTTCATTGACATCAACTTTGCCTTTTCACGCACGCCGGGGCAACCTAAGCGTTATGTGCAAGACGCCATGCGCGAGCGCGCTGCCGACTTGGTGGCGCTCTTAAAAGACCCCAACACTTACTTCTATGTGTGTGGTTTGAAGAGCATGGAAGAGGGCGTGGTCTTGGCCTTGCACGATGTGGCAACACAAGCGGGCCTTGATTGGGAAGCATTGGGGTCTACCCTCAAAAAAGAAGGTCGATTGCACCTCGAAACTTATTGAGGTTTGAAACCGCCCTAAAGGCAGAGCTGAACCGATGACTCTCAATCATTGGTACTATCCGCTCATGAGTTACCGTCCCTTTATTGATGTTGATGTTGTTATGCGCCGTGAGCGCGTGCAAGGTGACATGGCCAAATGGCAAACTTGGCGCTGGGTTTTAGACGACGTCACGCCCCAAGAAGAAAACTTTGGCCAGGTCCCAAAGTGTCTGCGTGAGGGCGATGATGGCGCGGCTTTCACATCGGCATCCGTCTGAAGTAAGAGGACTCAAATCATGAAAAAAATCATTGATCAGCTTGGCTACTTTGGTACTGGCTTCTTTGTTCAGCATTGCTGCATTGGTCAAGTTGCCAGCGCCCAGTGACGAAGCCAAAGCCAAGGCGGCAGCACCTGCCGCTGCTGCTAAGCCTGCAGCCCCAGGCGCTGCACCCGCTCCAGCCGCTGCTGCGCCTGCCAAAAAGTCCTGATTTTTCCCTGAATTCTTCAGGTTGAAAATCCCTCGCTGCATAAGCGTGGGACTTTTTGCGTTAGGCTAGGCTTGAATCTTTGAATGCCCTATGTTGCAAGCTAACTCCCTTAAACCCAGACTGACCCAAGCCCACGCAGAATTGACGCGTCAAATCAGTGTGGTCAATGAGTTTGGTGAAACATCCCAAGTGCACATTCCAGCAAAGCGTGCGCTCACCGTCTACTTAGACAAAAAAGAGTTGCTCACGCTCATGACCTTGGGTGCCGGCTCTGTGCATGGCTGTGCCTTGTTCAAAGGATCAGACATGCTCATGATTGTTGAAGATGTGGGCCGGCACAATGCCGTGATTCAAGATGCCATCTGAAGTTTCTAAAGTGCCCTTAAGCTCTTCTTCAGTTGTCTTGAGCACGCATTCATGGCAGCGCTCATTTCAATTAGGCCTGCGCAATCTTTGGCGAGATTTACGTTCCGGCGAATTGAATTTGCTCATTGTGTCAGTGGTCTTGGCAGTTGCTGCGCTGACAGCGGTTGGATTTTTTTCTGATCGACTCCAAGCTGGTTTATGGCGAGACGCCAAACAGCTCTTGGGTGGTGATGCTGTGGTGGTCAGTGACAAACCCACAGCCGCATATTTTCAGAAAAAGGCCCAAGAATTGGGCCTCAAAACCAATGCCACCTTGAGCTTTCCCAGCATGGCGCGAGCAGACGATGCCAAAGGCGGCGAAACCAAATTGGTGGCTTTGAAAGCGGTGTCAGAAGGCTATCCCTTGCGGGGGCAAATGAGTTTGCAAAATTTGCACAGTGGTGGCGCTCTCATCAATCAAGCGGCTACTCGCCTAACCCGTGATGTACCTCAAGCTGGCCAAGCTTGGGTCGACCCTTCTTTGCTAGAAGTGATGAACCTTCAGGTGGGTGATGCCATTTGGCTGGGCGACAAATCTTTCCAAATTGCGGCACTCATTCACCGTGAGCCAGACCGTGGCGCCGCCTTTATGAATTTTGCACCCAGGGTCATGATTCACCTAGCCGATGTGCCAGCCACGGGCTTGATTCAACCAGCCAGTCGTGTTTCTTATCGCATGGCCGTTTCGGGTGATGTGTCACAGGTGAATGTGCAGCAGTTTTTAAAATGGGCTCGGGCGGAAGTCGATAAGCCAGAAGTGCGCGGCATGCAAGTTGAGTCCATGGAAAGCGGTCGTCCTGAAATGCGTCAAACCCTAGACCGCGCAGAAAAGTTTTTGAATTTGGTTGCGCTGCTCGCTGCCTTGTTGTGCGCTGTGGCTGTTGCACTGGCAGCCAGAACCTTTGCAAGCAAGCACCTCGATGCTTGTGCCTTGTTACGCGTCTTGGGGCAGAGTCAAAAAACCTTGTCTGTGGCTTATGCCTTTGAATTCATCACCGCTGGCATGGTGGCTAGCTTTTTAGGCGTGCTCTTGGGTTATGGCGTTCATCACGCTTTTATATGGCTTTTGGCGGGATTGGTCGATGCACAACTGCCGCCCAGCTCTGTCTCACCTGCGCTGTTGGGCTTGGGCATGGGCCTGACCTTGTTGTTGGCCTTTGGCCTGCCACCCGTTTTGCAACTGGCCAAAGTTCCAGCGATGCGTGTCATACGCCGAGACATGGGTGGTCTGCGAGCTGCGTCTGTGGGTGTTTTGCTCACAGGCTTACTCGGTTTTGCTGGCGCCCTCATGTGGGCCAGTCGTGATTTGAAGCTGGGCCTGATGACAGTCGGTGGTTTTGCAATAGCCACCTTGTTATTTGCAGGTGCCACTTGGTTGGTTTTGAAACTCTTGCGTAAATGGGTGCCATCCGATACCGCGCCACGATGGCTTCTGTTGGCCACCCGCCAAGTGATGGCGCGCCCCGTCTATGCAGTGGTTCAAGTCAGCGCATTGTCGATTGGATTGTTGGCCTTGGTCTTGTTGGTTTTGCTGCGCACCGATCTCATCAACAGCTGGCGCAAGGCCACACCCGTGAATGCGCCAGATCGATTTGTCATCAACATTCAGCCAGATCAAACTCAAGCGTTTCAAGCTTCGCTGAAGCAAGCCAATGTGACAGGCTACGATTGGTACCCCATGATTCGCGGCCGCTTGGTAGCCGTCAACGGCAAAGAGGTCAGCCCCTCAGATTACACCGATGACCGGGCCAAAAGGATGGTCGACCGCGAATTTAACTTGTCTGCGCGCTCGGTCCAACCCGAAAACAATCCCGTGGTTCAAGGCCAATGGAAAGAAGGCGAGCGAGATGCGGTGAGTATTGAAATCGGCATTGCCAAAACACTCGGCTTGAAAATGGGCGATCGTTTGCGATTTGATGTGGGCGGTGTGATTTCTGAAGGGCGCGTCACCTCTTTTAGAAAAGTCGACTGGGGCTCGATGCGCGCAAACTTCTTTGTGATCTACCCGGTAGACAATTTGCCCGATGTGCCCTTGAGTTACATGGCTGTATTTAAAACACCTGATGTGCCTGCTTTCGAGCGCAACATGCTTCAACAATTTCCCAATGTCACCAGTGTAGACTTGCGAGCCACGTTCACCCAAATTCAAAACGTATTGGACCAAGTCATTCGAGCGGTTGAATTTTTATTTGCCTTCACCTTGATGGCTGGCTTGCTGGTACTGACCGCCGCCGTCACGTCCACACGTGAGGAGCGAAAAAGAGAATTCGCCATCATGCGGGCCTTGGGTGCAACCGGCCGTTTACTGAGCCAAGTGCAAACAGCCGAGCTCATGGGGGTTGGGCTGTTGGCAGGGTTTTTGGCCAGCTTGGTGGCTGAGTTGGTGGGCTGGGGCTTGGCTCGATTTGTTTTTGAATTTGAATGGACGGCATCACTTTGGGTGCCAGCTGCTGGTGCACTCACGGGTGCACTTTTGGCCTGGATTGCAGGGTGGTGGGGCTTGGCGGAAGTGCTCCGGCAGCCTGTGTCACAAACGCTGCGTCAGGCTTCAGAATAAATCAAGAGGGTGTGAGCAGCACCACCAAAGCGCCTGCGCCGCCTTCTGCCGGTTTGGCTTGTACAAAAGCCATCACTTGGTTTTTTTGCACCAGCCAACTGTGCACTTTGGATTTGAGCACTGGCGTTTTGCCAGGAGAGCCCAAACCTTTGCCATGCACCACTCTGACACACCGAATACCGTGTTTGTGCGCCTCGCGAATGAAGGTGGTTAAGGCCAAGCGGGCCTCATCGCTGCGCAAGCCATGCAAATCAATCTCACGTTGAATGGCCCATTCGCCTTTTCGCAATTTGCGCGTAACCTCTGTGCCCACACTGGGCCTGCGAAAACTCAATGCATCGTCGGTGTCGAGCAAAGTGCTGACGTCGAACTCATCGCTTAGTGAGTCTTGAATGACCTTGGCTTCGTCTTTTTGAAGCTGGCTGGCCACGGGTTCGCGCGGCGTTCTGGGAAGGTGTGCTTTGTTGTGAACAGGCAATGGCGCTACCTTTCCGATGGCGCGTGCAAACAGGTTTTTATCTGCCTCTGCCTTGCGAATGGCCGCCACGCGCGCGGCTTCCTCAGCAACGGCTTTGGCCTGCGCCGCCGCAATTTGCTTTTGAACCAGTTTGAGATCTTGAAGCGATTGGAATTTCACCATCCAATGGTGCCACAAGCTGCAAGCGTTTTAGCTGTTGGCTTATAAAACGCCTTGCTCGGCCATGGAGAAGGCCTGACCTGGGCCCACTATGACGTGGTCTAACACCCTAACGTCCACCATGGCCAAAGCAGACTTCAAGCTGTGGGTCAGGTGCAAATCGGCAGGGCTAGGGTGCACCGAGCCACTGGGATGGTTGTGCGCCAACACCACCGCGGCGCTGTGGTGATGGAGTGCCCGAAGCACCACTTCACGGGGGTACACACTGGTTTGGCTGAGCGTGCCCCGAAACAAAGTTTCCATGCACACCAGCTTGTGTTGAGAATCTAGGAACAGCATGGCAAACACCTCGTGTGTTTTGTGCGCCAAATGAAGTTGTAAATAAAGCTGAACGCTGCTGGCGCTTTGCATGACCTCCCGGGTGCTGAGTTGCTGGGCCATGGCACGCTTGGCCAATTCCATGACGGCCAAGAGCTCGGATTGTTTGGCAGGCCCTAGGCCTTTGATGGCTGTTTGTTGCGCTGGTGGTGTAAGCAACAAATTGGCCAGGCCACCACTGGCAAGAAGCATGTCTTGCGCCAATTGCAGCACATTGCGGCCAGCCACCCCCGTTCTGAGCAACAGGGCCAAAAGCTCGGTATCGCTTAAAGCGCCGGGCCCACGGGTGAGTATTTTTTCGCGGGGACGGGTGTCTGGGGGTAATTCTTGGAAGTTCATGGGCTTTCTGAAGAGATAAATGCCCCAGATTCAGGCTTTTGGGAGCGAAAGCCGCAGAAGCTTTTTACAATGGTGCATTCGACTCTTGGAGTCTGAACTCAAAGCCTTCTCCATGGTGCGGTTTGGATTTGCATTAGCCTGCATTGAATTGCGCTTGATGCGCCTTCAAAGCGCATCTCTCAGAATTAAGTTTTATGACCACAGTCCAAGCTGGATCTTTTTTAACCTTGCATTACCGATTGGCAGGTCCGCAGGGCACGCTCATCAATACCTTTGAAGAAAAGCCTGCCACCCTGTCCATGGGCTCTGGCGAGTTGTCGCCTGGTATGGAAGCTGCCTTGATGGGTTTGGAAGAGGGCGTTCGCACGACTTTCGAATTGGCCTCGGGTGTGGCGTTTGGCGATCGCAACCCCGACATGCAGCAATGGGTGGCGCGCAAGTTGTTGGCGCAATTGGGCGCAGCACAAGAACACTATGTGCCAGGCGATGTGGTTCAATTCCCTACACCCGATGGCCATGGCACTTATGCGGGTGCTGTGATGCAGGTGGCCGATGATGGCGCAGTCTTGTTTGACTTCAATCATCCCTTGGCGGGGCATCCCGTCACGTTTGAAGTTCATGTGATTGCTATTTTATAAAGCGACTTCAAGCAGATGAAAGCAAATATGGGCGTGAAAGAAATTTTTTTGGCTGAGCCGCGTGGCTTCTGTGCCGGCGTCGACCGAGCCATCGACATTGTGGAGGCGGCCATTGCCAAATTTGGCAGGCCCATTTATGTGCGTCATGAAATTGTGCACAACACCTATGTGGTGAACGACCTTAAAACCAAAGGCGCCATCTTCATTGAAGAGTTAAGCGACGTGCCGCCTGGTGCCACCTTGGTGTTCAGTGCGCATGGTGTGAGCAAAGCAGTGCAGGCCGAAGCAGAGGCACGCGGCTTCACTATTTTTGATGCCACCTGCCCCTTGGTCACCAAGGTGCATGTTGAAGTCGCCAAGCTGCACAAAGAAGGCTACGAGTTCATCATGATTGGTCACAAAGGCCACCCTGAAGTGGAAGGCACCATGGGCCAATTGCCCAATGGCATCCACTTGGTAGAAGACTCGGACGATGTGCTCAAGGTTCAACCCAAACAGACAGAACTGTTGGCCGTTGTCACGCAAACCACTTTGAGCGTGGACGATGCAGCAGAAATATTATTGGCAGTGAAGAAGCGCTTTCCTAAAGTGCGTGAACCCAAGCAACAAGATATTTGCTATGCCACCCAAAACCGGCAAGATGCCGTCAAACTCATGAGCCCCCAAGTTGATGTGTTGGTGGTTGTAGGCAGCCCCACCAGTTCCAACAGCAACCGTTTGCGTGAGTTAGGAAGCCGCTTGGGCGCAGACAGTTACATGATCGACAGCGCCGACGAGCTACAAAATGAATGGTTTGAAGGCAAACACCGAGTGGGCCTCACTGCGGGTGCTTCTGCCCCTGAAGTGCTGGTACAAGATGTCATCACCCGCTTGCGCGCCTTGGGCGCCACGTCCATTCGCAAATTGGACGGCGTGACTGAGACCATCAAATTTCCCTTGCCCAAGGGACTAAAATTAGACGATGGCCATTGATTTTTTGGCCGCATAACTTTTTATTCACATGCTAGACATTCTCTTGCTCCGTAAAGACTTAGACGCCGCAGTAGCGCGTTTAGAGACTCGCAAAACACCACAAGCTTTTTTGAATGTAGAAAAGTTTCGTGCTTTAGAAACAGAGCGTAAAACTTTGCAAACGCGCACCGAAGAATTGCAAAGCCAACGCAACAGCTCGTCCAAGCAAATTGGCATGTTGAAAGCCAAGGGCGAAAGCACAGACCAAGTCATGGCCGATGTGGCCAGCATCAAAACGGAATTAGATGTATCTGCCTTGCGCTTGGATGCATTGCAGGCAGAAATTCAAGACATGCTTTTAGCCGTGCCCAATTTGCCGCACGAAAGTGTGCCTCTGGGTGCTGACGAACACGGCAATGTCGAAGTGCGCAAGTGGAGCATGGACGGCAAGGGCCCCAAGACCTTTGACTTTGAAGTGCGCGACCACGTTGACATTGGCGAGAAACTGGGCCTGGACTTTGACATTGGCATCAAACTGTCTGGCTCACGTTTCACATTCATGCGCGGTCAAATTGCACGCATGCACCGAGCTCTGGCGCAGTTCATGTTGGACACACAAACACAGCAGCACGGCTACACAGAGTGTTACACGCCTTACATTGTCAATGCAGACACTTTGCGAGGTACGGGCCAGTTGCCTAAGTTTGAAGGCGATTTGTTTGCTGCCAAAAAGGGCGGGCAAGATTCTGAAGAAGGCGCAGAAAGCCAAGCGCTGTATTTGATTCCCACTTCAGAAGTGACCTTGACCAATGTGGTTCGTGATGAAATCTTGGCAGAGTCAGATTTGCCCATGAAGCTCACAGCGCACACGCCTTGCTTCCGCTCAGAAGCGGGCAGTGCAGGGCGCGATACACGTGGCCTCATTCGCCAGCACCAGTTTGACAAAGTCGAGATGGTGCAAATTGTTCATCCAGAAAAAAGCTATGAAGCGCTGGAAGAAATGACGGGCCATGCAGAAGCTATTTTACAAAAGCTCGGTTTGCCTTATCGTGTGATGCTGCTTTGTTCTGGTGATATGGGTTTTGGTGCCACCAAAACTTATGATTTGGAGGTTTGGGTGCCTGCTCAAGGCACTTATCGTGAGATCAGTTCGTGTTCTAACTGCGAGGCTTTTCAAGCACGTCGTTTGCAAGCCCGGTTTAAAAATGCGCAGGGTAAGAATGAACTGGTGCATACCTTGAATGGTTCTGGTTTGGCTGTCGGCCGTGCGTTGGTGGCTGTGCTGGAAAATTATCAAAATGCAGATGGTTCTGTGACGGTGCCTGAGGTGTTGTTGCCTTATATGGGTGGCATCACTGAATTGCGCGCCTAAAGGCGGCTGATAGAATTTGCGGCAGTGACCAGCCGCAATGTTGAGTGCAGGAGAAGTGGCAGAGTGGTCGAATGTACCTGACT
>SXXD01000003.1 GCA_005789685.1 Burkholderiales bacterium | reverse complement strand
GACGGTACATGGGGCAAGCAAGGTGGTAAGTCTGTCTTCAGCTTAGGCACCAAGTACACGTTCTAAAACAAGGTTGCTGATGCGTGGCCTTCAAGGGCCATTCAAAGTTTTCAGGCCTTTGCGAGCAAGGCCTGCGCCAAAGCCTCAGCCACTTTGATGCCATCTACACCCGCTGACAAAATGCCGCCGGCATAACTGGCACCTTCGCCAGCAGGGTAAAGTCCTTGCGTGTTCAAACTTTGAAAGTTCTCACCGCGTGTCATTTTGAGCGGTGACGACGTGCGTGTTTCAACGCCAGTGAGCACCGCGTCTTTCATGTCGTAGCCCCTGATTTTGCGACCAAATACGGGCAAGGCTTCGCGCATGGCTTCAATGGCGTAGCTTGGCAGAACTTGCGCCAAGTCACCCAAACACACACCAGGTTTGTAAGAGGGCATCACATCGCCCAATTCTTTGGAAGCCCGCGCCGCTAAAAAATCGCCGACCAATTGACCCGGTGCGGTGTAGTTTTCGCCGCCCGCTACAAAGGCTTTAGATTCCAGTTGGCGTTGCAACACAATGCCCGACAAAGGGTGGTACTGCTTGGGCATTTGCTTTGACATGACATTGGCTTGCGTGGCCCATTTCAAACCATCTTGCTCACCAAATGCAGCTTGCCATGCGGCAGTGTCTAGTGGATAGTCAGAAGGCTCAATGGCTACCACCATGCCCGCGTTGGCATTGCGTTCGTTGCGTGAGTATTGGCTCATGCCATTGGTGACCACGCGTCCGGCTTCGCTGGTGGCTGCCACCACGGTGCCGCCGGGGCACATGCAAAAGCTGTAAACCGCGCGACCGTTTTGCGCGTGGTGTACCAGTTTGTAATCGGCTGCACCCAGCAGGGGGTGGCCTGCATGGCGGCCCCAACGTGCCGCATCAATCACGCTTTGGGGATGTTCAATGCGCACGCCCACTGAGAATGCTTTGGCTTCCATGTACACACCGCGCTCGTATAGCAGGGTGAAGGTGTCGCGGGCACTGTGTCCCAAAGCGAGCACTACATGTTGCGTAGCCAGATGCGTTCGCGCGCCTGTGTTGCGATCTTCTATGTGCAGGCCTGTCACTTGCCGGCCTGAAGGCGTGCTTTCAATGTCGATGTCGACCACGCGTTGTTCAAATCGAACTACACCACCCAGTGCAATGATTTGCTCGCGCAAGTTTTCTACCACCTTCACCAATTTGAAAGTGCCAATGTGAGGGTGCGCCGCAAACAAAATGTCGCTGGGCGCGCCGGCTTGCACAAACTCGTCCATGATCTTGCGGCCTAAATGACGCGGGTCTTTGATTTGGCTATAGAGCTTGCCATCTGAAAAAGTGCCCGCACCGCCTTCGCCAAATTGCACATTGCTTTCGGGCTTGAGTGTTTGCTTGCGCCACAAACCCCAGGTGTCTTTGGTGCGCTGGCGCACAGGGCTGCCGCGCTCTATCACGATGGGCTTGAAGCCCATTTGCGCCAAGCTTAAGGCTGCAAAAATACCGCAGGGGCCAAAGCCCACCACCACAGGCCGCTCGCCCTCGTGCTGGCCAAAATGGGCGGGTGCATGGCAAGGTGCCTGCCACGTCATGTTGGGCGTGGCTTGAATGTGAGGATGCTTTGGGAACTGAGCAAGCAGCGGTGCTTCAGCCTTCGTGTTTTTCAAAGTCACATCCACAATGAACACCGCCAACAAATCGGCTTTGCGTGCATCAAAGCTGCGCTTGAAAACATGCAGTTGGTCGATGGCCAGTGGGTCAATGCCTAAAGCTTGCGAAGCCAGTGTGCGAAGAGCATCCTCGGGATGAGGCGCTGGAATGCGATCTTCGTCTGTTTCAGACGGTGCGTCGGCTGCGCGTCGGACCTCGACCGGCAACGCGGTCAGGGGCAGTTTCAGTTCTGAAATTCGAATCATTTCAATCGGTGGTTGGGCTTGTAGTTATCAAGCAGACGCAAGCATTATCGCGCGGACTGTGAAGCATTTGCAGTCCTCAGTGGATAATGTCGGTGTGAAGCCTGCCAGACCGTCGCTGGTGCAAGCTGCAAAGCCATTGCTTAGGCAATGGGCCGAAAGGCCGCACTGGAGGAACGTCCGGACTGCACAGGACAGCGTAGGAGGTAACACCTCTCCACCGAAAGGCCGCAAGGCACCAAGGTGAGGATTAGAGCAACAGAGACGAGCCGATTAAGTTCGGGTGAAACGGGCAATCTCTACGCGCAGCAATACCAAATAGGCACACGTTGATCTGGTTCCGGAGAGTGTGCGGGTAGGTAGCATCGAGCCGAGTGGGCAACCCTCGGCCCAGAGTAATGGCGGTCACATTGAGGGCAACTTCAATGCACAGAATCCGGCTTATCGGCAGGCTTCACACTTTTTATCGCGTAGGCACCAAGCTTGCTGCCAACGCAAACACCGAGTTGGGCACGTTCATTTTGAGGGGCTGGCTTTTGGGCTTGGCGAACACGCCGCGCTTGACCACAGAAGGCGCAGGCTCAACGGTCACGCCTTTGGCGCGTTGCTCTGACACCAACTGACGCAAACTGATCGATTGCAAATGTGCCAGCATTTTTTCATTCAAACTGGCCCACAACTCGCTGCTCATCCATGTGCTGCTGTCGGTATTGGCGGCTTCTTCTGATTCGGCTGAAAAGTCGACGGCGCTCACAATGTCGGCCATGGTGATTTTTTCGGCACTGCGGGCCAAAGAATAACCACCGCCAGGTCCGCGTGTGCTTTCCACCAATTGGTGCTGGCGCAGTTTGCTGAACAGTTGCTCCAAATAGGAGAGTGAAATTTGGTGACGCTCGCTGATGGCCGAGAGCGAAACAGGGCCTCGATCTTCGCGCAAGGCGACATCGATCATGGCCGTGACGGCAAAACGACTTTTGGTGCTCAAACGCATGGTGCTTTCCTTTCAGCGCAGGCGGCGGATCTAACTATGAGACATTTTCTCAAACTTACAAGCACAACTGAGGATGCCCCGATGAATTTCAAGGGCTTCAATGTCAATAATGTGGCAAAAATGCGCCAAAAGTCATCATTTTTTCAAAATCTTTCATAGGGCATCAGGGCGCGCCATTGGCCAGGCGCCAAAGGGGCCATTAAAACTCGGCCCATTCGCACCCTTTTGAGCCCCATCAGCCGCAGGCCTGTATTTTCAATCACACCCGCGGCATACCCCGGTTGGTACCCCTTGAATGCCATGCGCAAACCCGTTTTTTCGGGGTTTTCGCTGCTGATGCTGGTTTTCAGCCCCATTGGGCACATGTCGCGCAATTGGTCGGGGCTGACCGAGCCTTGTACTTCGGCCAGCAATTCATGTTCACAGGGGCTGCGTTCGTCTTGAAGTTTGCGCAGCATGCTGGGGTCTTCAGTCAAGACCACCAAACCCGTGGCAGCATCCTCCAAAGCAACAGCGCATTGCAAGATTTTTTGAAGTCTAGGCGT
>SXXD01000207.1 GCA_005789685.1 Burkholderiales bacterium | reverse complement strand
TCACCACGACGGCGGTTATTTGTTCCAATGGCATGAGGCATCCACGAGTGGATTATTGGCGCTTGGAACAGCTCGTAGTTTACCCCTAAACAGGGGCAATCTTGCAGGATAAACACCGAAATTTCTGTCGCGCATCAAGAAGTTAATGCACGCGAGATTTCTTACTTTGAAATTGCAGGCGCAGCTGGTGTGACAGGCGTGTTACCGGGAATTTGCGAGGCCGTGCTGTTGTCTACAGGCGCCGGCTTAGAAGTAGGCACTAGAACAGAACTACCTTCCAACACGCTGTTTGAAGAAGAAGCAGGCAGATTGCCAAAGTAAGCCAGCATTAAGGTGGTCACAAAAAATACAGCTGCCAAAACTGCAGTGGTGCGCGACAAAAAATTGGCCCCGCCAGATGCACCAAACAAGCTGCCAGAGTTGCCACTGCCAAAGGCCGCACCCATGTCAGCACCTTTGCCATGTTGCACCAAGATCAATCCAATCATGGCCAAGGCCGACAACATCTGTACAGCCAAAATTACGGTGATCATTGCATTCATGCTTCGCTCCAAATCAAAATATCTTGTGTCAAAAGTTCAGGCCGCTCTAGGCGGTTGTTGAACCAGCAGCCATGATGGCCAAAAAATCGGCCGCTTTGAGGGCTGCGCCACCAATTAAGCCACCATCAATGTCGGTTTGCGCCAGCAACTGCGCGGCGTTGGCGGCATTCATACTGCCACCATACAAAATAGAAATACGGTCTGAGTGCGATGTTGCCGCTTTCAGTTGCGAACGCAACACGGCGTGCACTTCTTGCGCTTGTTCTGGCGAAGCTGTGCGACCTGTGCCAATGGCCCACACAGGCTCATAAGCCACCACAATTTCGCTGATGCAATGGCCATTGACTTGGATGACAGCGGCCAGTTGCCGCTTGACGACTTCTTCGGTTAGCCCTGCTTCTCGATCGGCCAAAGTTTCGCCCACACACACAATAGGCGTAATGCCGGCAGACAAGGCGCGCTGCGCTTTGTCTGCCACGGTGGCATTCGATTCCGCATGGTGTTGGCGACGCTCTGAATGACCTACGATGACATAACGCACCGCAAAATCTTTCAACATGCCCGCAGAGATTTCGCCCGTGTAGGCCCCCATCTCTTGCGCAGACACATCTTGCGAACCCAAGGCAATGAGAGATTGACCCGAAAGCATTGACTGAACCTGCGCCAAATAGGCAGCAGGCACACAAACAGCAGCCTGGCAATTCATGCCCTGGCTGCCGTCCAACACCGCTTGCAACAAAGAGACGTTGGCAGACAAACTGCCATTCATCTTCCAGTTACCCGCAATGAGCTTTTTCTTCATGGTCAATGCTTCAAGGCTTCGTCTTCAATCACTCTGACTGCGAAGGCGCAGCAGGACGATCGATCAAGGCTTTCATGGACAACTTCACGCGGCCTTTTTCGTCGGTCTCGAGCACTTTGACTTTGACGATCTGGCCTTCTTGCAAATAGTCAGACACTTTTTCAACGCGCTCATGTGCAATTTGACTGATGTGCAACAAGCCATCTTTACCAGGCAACAAATTAATCAAAGCACCGAAGTCGAGTAACTTAGTGACTGGGCCTTCATAGACCTTGCCGATTTCAACTTCTGCGGTGATTTGCTCAATGCGGCGCTTGGCCTCATCAGCCTTGGCACCGTCAGTGGCCGCGATGGTAATCGTGCCGTCTTCATTGATGTTGATTTGGGTGCCAGTTTCTTCGGTGAGCGCACGGATGGTAGCGCCGCCTTTACCGATCACATCGCGAATTTTCTCGGGATTGATCTTCATGGTGAACAGCTTGGGAGCAAAGTTAGACACTTCTGTTTTGGCTTCGCTCATGGCGTCTTGCATTTTGCCCAAGATGTGCATTCGCGCTTCTTTGGCTTGTGCCAAGGCCACTTGCATGATCTCTTTGGTAATGCCTTGAATTTTGATGTCCTTCTGCAAAGCTGTGACACCGTTGGTGGTTCCGGCCACTTTAAAGTCCATGTCGCCCAAATGATCTTCGTCGCCCAAGATGTCGGTCAAAACAGCAAAGCGGCTGGCGTCTTTGATCAGACCCATGGCAATACCAGCCACGTGGGCTTTCATGGGTACACCCGCGTCCATCAGGGCCAAACAGCCACCGCACACAGAAGCCATGGAAGACGAACCATTGGATTCTGTAATTTCAGACACGACACGCATGGTGTAAGGAAATTCTTCTTTGGTAGGCAAAACGGCGGCCAAAGCACGCTTGGCCAAACGACCGTGACCAATTTCGCGGCGCTTTGTTGAACCCATGCGGCCCACTTCGCCTGTGGCAAAGGGAGGCATGTTGTAGTGCAGCATGAAGCGGTCTTCGTACTCACCGGCCAAGGCGTCGATGCGTTGTGCATCGCGCTCGGTGCCCAAAGTGGCGATGACCAAGGCTTGTGTTTCACCGCGTGTGAACAAGCTAGAGCCGTGTGTGCGTGGCAACACAGAGTTGCGAATTTCGATGGGACGGACGGTACGTGTATCGCGGCCGTCAATGCGGGGCTCGCCTGCCAAAATTTGGCTGCGCACAATGTTGGCTTCGATGTCAAACAACATGCCTTCCACTTTGACGCTGTCAAACTCTACGCCCTCAGCCTTCAAAGCAGCCATGGTGGCTGCGTAAGTTTCGCGGCAAGCCTGTGTACGGCTTTGCTTGTTGCGAATTTGGTAAGCAGCGCGCAGTTTTTCATCTGCATGCGCATTCACTTTGGCAATCAAAGCTTCGTCTTTGGCGGGCGCTTTCCAATCCCATGCTGGCTTGCCTGCATCGCGTACCAATTCATGAATGGCATTCACGGCAATGTTGCCCTGCTCATGACCAAACACCACAGCACCCAACATGATTTCTTCTGACAACTGCTGAGCTTCAGATTCCACCATCAATACAGCGGCTTCGGTGCCCGCCACAATCAGGTCCATCTGGCTGTCTTTGCGCTGTGTTTGTCCTGGGTTCAAGACGTATTCGCCGTTGATATAACCCACGCGAGCTGCGCCAATGGGGCCATTGAAAGGCACACCAGAAATAGACAATGCGGCGCTGACTGCAATGAGGGCAGCAATGTCGGCATCGACTTCAGGGTTCAAAGAAACGGTGTGCACCACCACGTGCACGTCGTTGTAGAAACCTTCTGGAAACAGAGGGCGGATAGGACGGTCAATCAGGCGACTGGTGAGTGTTTCCAATTCGCTGGGCTTGGCTTCGCGT
The DNA here is from genome assembly GCA_005789685.1 of Burkholderiales bacterium. GTDB lineage: Bacteria > Pseudomonadota > Gammaproteobacteria > Burkholderiales > Burkholderiaceae_C > Limnohabitans_A. Next base: position 1,715 of record SXXD01000207.1, on the reverse strand, counting down.
TTGAAAAAGCTGCCAGGGATTTTGCCAGCCGCATAAGCTTTCTCAATGTAGTCCACGGTCAATGGGAAAAAGTCTTGACCTGCTTTGGAAATTTTAGAAGCCACCACTGTGGCCAAGACCACGGTGTCTTCAATGTTCACCAGCACAGCGCCGGAAGCTTGGCGTGCAATTTCGCCAGTTTCCATGATGACCTTGTGTTGGCCCCATTGGAAAGTTTTTGTCACTTTGTTGAAAATGGACATGTTGAATAACTCCAGAAAATCACAGTGCAAACGGCTGCACTGAAAAGCCTAGATATTTGCAGTCTGAACTCGATGCCATTCCATGAATGATTTGTGTTGAAACACAAATGATTGATGGAATGACACAGCGCGGGTTCGGTCTGAAAAAGTCTTATTAGAAAACTTAAAGTAGAAAACGCCTGAGCTAGCGGGCTAACTCAGGCGCTTGTCATCTTTCGATACGCTTATTTGCGCAGACCAAGTTTGGCGATCAGAGCAACATAGCGGTCAGCGTCTTTGGACCGCAAGTAGTCCAATAATTTACGACGACGGCTAACCATGCGCAACAAACCGCGGCGACCGTGATGGTCTTTGGCGTGTGTTTTGAAATGGGGTGTCAACTCGTTGATGCGAGCTGTGAGCAAAGCCACCTGGACTTCGGGGCTACCCGTGTCATTGGCAGCACGAGCATTGGCCTTGACGACCTCAGCCTTGATAGAGGATGCAATCATTTTTTCTTCCTTTTTTTCGTCTCTGAATCAAAACAGCAAAGCAGCTTCAACCAATGAGGCGATGTTTTGTAACTTGCGCAAGCGGTTTGGAATCAACTGCTGCGTGCGATCTTGTGCGGCGGTCTCCCGCTTGGCAAAGCCTCGGAATTATAACCACAGGCCTGCTCCTGGGGAACCCCCTAGGGTTTAACTGGCTAAAAAAACAGTATTTAACCGGCCAGGAAGCTTCAAAATCGCTTCAAAATAAGCTTCATATGGACAAAATCAGAATCGATAAATGGCTTTGGGCTGCCCGTTTTTACAAAACCCGGTCACTGGCCACAGACGAAATAGGCAAAGGACGCGTGGCAGTCAATGAGCAAACCGTCAAGGCCTCCAGAGAAGTGAAAGTGGGCGACACCGTCAAAGCCAGACAAGGAGACATCACTCGAACAGTCAAGGTTTTAGCCATCAGTGACCAACGGGGCCCTGCGCCAACCGCGCAAGCTTTGTACGAAGAAACGAACGACAGCCTAGAACTCAGAAACAAAATCAGCGTGCAAAGGCGCCTTTCCAGAGAACCCGCCTTGAGCATTGAACAGGGCCGCCCCACCAAAAGAAATCGCCGAGATTTAGAAAAAGCCAAGCAGGTGGGATGGAACGACCGATGGAGCGCTTCCTTAGACCCAGACTGACGCCTAGGTGCCAAATTAGGCCTTTTACAGGGGTTTTCACCCTCCCCCCGGATTTGTCTGCACTCTAAAGTGTATAACGACAAAATCACAAACAGGAGTCATGCTGTGCAGTTTTCTAATCACCTCGAAAAGTCCACCCGCCGTTTTGGCCTTAGCCTCATCGGAGCAGTCAGCTTGGCCACTGCGATGGGCTTCGGACTTCTCGCAAGTTCAAGCGCCATGGCGCAGGCCTACCCCAACAAGCCCATTCGTTTGGTTGTGACCTTTCCCACAGGCGGCGCACCCGACATTTTGGCCCGTTTGTTCAG
>SXXD01000206.1 GCA_005789685.1 Burkholderiales bacterium | reverse complement strand
GGCTGAAAATGAGGTCAAAGTTAGCAAAATGGTGTTCATTGGCATTGACTTGCCCAAAGACATTTTGTTGCAAGGTTTGGAGCAATGTTTGGTTTAGTTTTCCAGAAAGCGTTTTAAGGCTGTTCAGTCGCTACAATCTGCGCCCTGACGGGGTCCCTTAATTGGTGCCCCGATGCGCCCAGAAGGTCGAAAAAATGGGTTTTGACGCAAATGAGCCGATGACCACAAATTCATTTGCAAATGGCTGGTGTCCTTGAAGGATGCGTAAGCCGCCACGGCTAGGAGACAGGACGTGAAAAAGCCCCTTAAAACGAGCTCAAAAACCGCAGTGAAAAAAACCAGCACGCCAGCTAAAGTGAAAACTACAGCCAAAGCCAAACCAGCCGCACCTGGAAAGAAGCAGAGCAAACCAGCGCCTGCCAAAGCGGTCAAAACTACTGTCACCAAAGCCGTCGCCAAGGCTAAACCCGTCGAGAAAAAAGCTGCACCTAAGCTTGTGGCCAAGCCTGCGGGCAAAACAGCCGCTAAATCCCTTAACAAACCCGTCAGCAAAACGTCTGCCAAGCCTGTGCCAAAGGCAAAGCCAGCTGCCAAGCCCGTTGCCAAGTCTTCGCCAAAGCCAATAGCCAAAGCACCCGTGAAACTAGCTGCCAAAGTTGCAAGCAAAGTAGCGGCAAAAGTGGCCCCTAAAGTAGCCTCTAAAGTTGCGCCCAAACCAGCCGCCAAGCCTGTCCCCAAAGCACCGGTGAAAGCGACGGCAAAAACAGTCGCACCAGTGAAACCAGAAAAAGCAGCCAAGCCTGCCAAAGCTGAAAAGCCAGCCAAGGTGCCCAAAGCGGAAAAATCAGCTGCAGTGACTCCCCCAGTGCCTGCGGCACCTGTGGCGCCAGGTGACGTGCCAGCGCGTGCTGTGCGTCCGTCTGCCCGTCTCGCTCAAATTACGGTGCCATCGATGGCTCAATCGGTGGCTTCTACGGCTGCAAAAGCCAGTTATTTACAAAACATGCCTACACAAGCTTTGACCCCCCCGCCCTTTGTGGCCGTTAAAAAAGATGCCAAGTTGGCCAACAATTGGAAAACCAAAAAACCCGACCAACTGAGCGATGCTGAAATCATGGCCATGTCCGACAAGGATTACATGAACGATGCGCAAATGGCATTTTTCAGAATCAAATTGGTGATTCTTAAACAAGGTATTTTGGCCAATGCGGGTGAAACCACCGAGCATTTGCGCGAAGACACTGTGGTGGTGCCCGATCCTGCAGACCGCGCCACCATTGAAGAAGAGCACGCTCTTGAGTTACGCACACGCGATCGTGAGCGAAAGTTGCTGAAGAAAATTGAGCAATCTATTCAGCGCATCGATTCAGGCGACTATGGTTATTGCGACGAAACAGGTGAGCCCATTGGTGTGGGTCGTTTGTTGGCTCGTCCAACTGCCAATTTGTCATTGGAAGCACAGCAGCGACGCGAACTCAAACAAAAAATGTTTGGGGATTGAATTGAGGTCACTGACAACTCTGAAAAGGCTCCACCAGGAGCCTTTTTTTCGCATTCACACAACAATTGCTCAGTTGTTTAAAATTTTTCAAAATTTTTGAATTATTTTTTGATTCACCAAATGCCTCAGAAGTTACTTGCAGACCAAGTTCTAAGTGCCTAATTTTCAAGGATTTTTCCGGTATGATTCGCTTGCAAAGTACTCTCTAAGCCCTTGATTTCATTGAAAAAAACTTAAAAACCCCCTTGCGGGTGCGTGAATACCTGATACAGTGCAAAAAAGTGCAATTAAGTGGGAAAACTTCCCAATTTGCTTTTTTCGTCATCAGGAATTGAGAATTAAGTGTTTCAAGGTGCATCTTCGTTGAGTTTGGACGCCAAGGGTCGCCTGTCGGTGCCAACGCGTCACCGCGAGGTTTTGAGTGCCACCGCAGGTGGACAACTCACCATCACCAAACACCCCCATGGCTGCTTGATGCTGTTCCCGCGTACTGAGTGGGAGCGTTTCCGTGAGCGCATTGCACAGTTGCCCATGGAGGCTCAGTGGTGGAAGCGTATCTTCTTGGGCAATGCCATGGACGTTGACATGGACGGCACGGGCCGCATCTTAATTTCACCTGAGTTGCGGGCAGCAGCGGGCATTGCCAAAGACACCATCTTGCTGGGCATGGGCAATCATTTTGAGTTGTGGGACAAAACAGCCTACGACACGCAAGAGGCCAAAGCCATGCAGGGCGACATGCCCGATGTCTTCAAAGACTTTTCGTTCTGAGGCCTGTGTGACGACCCCTTGGCAACACACCACCGTCTTGCTCACTGAAGCAGTCGATGCATTGTTAGGCAGTGCAGGCAAAGGCGACCCAAAAGATATTTATGTAGACGCCACTTTTGGTCGAGGCGGCCATTCACGCTTGATCTTGTCACGCTTGCCAGAGGGTGCGCAACTCATCGCATTTGACAAGGATGTCGAGGCCATCGCAGAGGCCGCGCAAATCAAGGATGTGCGTTTTTCAATTCGGCACGAAGGCTTCAGGCATCTGGGTGAATTGCCCGCTGGCAGCATTGCAGGCGTGTTGATGGACCTCGGGATCAGTTCGCCCCAAATTGACAACCCCGTCAGGGGTTTTTCTTTTCGTTTCGATGGCCCCTTAGACATGCGCATGGACACCACGCGCGGACAAAGTGTGGCCGAGTGGCTGGCCTCTGCCAGTGTGGATCAGATCACGGAGGTGGTGCGTGACTATGGCGAAGAACGGTTTGCTTTTCCGATTGCAAAGGCGATTGTGGCTCGCCGACAAGAGCGGGGCCCAATTTCATCCACCGCCGATTTGGCCGGGATCGTGGCTGGTACGGTCAAAACCCGCGAGCCGGGCAAGGACCCTGCAACGCGGACATTTCAGGCTCTTCGGATTTTCATCAACGCCGAGCTTGAGGAGCTTGAACAAGCGTTAGAAGCCAGCCTTCAAGTGTTGCAGCCTGGAGGTAGATTGGTGGTCATCAGTTTTCACTCTTTGGAAGATCGCATCGTGAAGCAATTCATCGTGAAGCACTCCAAAGAGTTCTATGACCGGCGCGCACCTTTTGCAGTGCCGCTGCCCATGAAGCTTAAATCTGTAGCGCGAATTTGGCCAAGCGATGCCGAGGTGGCTGCCAATCCAAGATCACGCAGCGCCATCATGCGCGTAGCCGAAAGAACGGCGGTGATGGCATGACGCGCATGAATTTGTTCTTGGTCATCGCTATCATTTTGTCGGCCATGTTTTTGGTTCACAGTCATTACGAAGCACGCCGCTCGTTCATGATTTTGGAAGCCGCCATGAAAGAGGCCACGCGTCTTGAGTTAGAGCATGAGCGTTTGCAAGTAGAACGTCGTTCGCAAGCATCGCCGCTGCGCATTGAACAAATTGCCAAGCAACAACTGCAAATGCGTTTGGTCACACCGGGCATTACCCAGTATGTGAAACAGCCTACTGATTTGCAGGCCACTTCACAAAAGGTGGCTGCACGAAAGCCTGAAAAATCCAATGAGGTGAAGCCATGAGCCGCAGTGTTCAGCTGTCCTCCAGCCCTCTGTTGGCCAGCAAAACGCCAGTTTGGCGCAGCAAACTCATTGTGGCCGCCATGGCTTTGGCCTTTGTGGGCTTGGCTGTTCGGGCATCGTATGTTCAGGTCTTTGAAAACGCCTTTTACAAACGCCAAGGCGAAGTGCGCTTTGCCAGAACCCTGACCTTGCCTGCCAATCGCGGCCGCATTTTGGACCGCAATGGTTTGATCTTGGCTTCCAGTGTGCCTGCACCCAGTGTGTGGGCCAATCCAGAAGAGATTGACAGATCGCCTGAAGGCTTGCGTCAGTTAGGTAAGTTGCTTGAAATGTCGCCCACAGAGTTGGCGAAGAAATTAGAGAACGAAGACAAAACTTTTGTGTGGCTCCGTCGTCAAATGGACGAGCCTGTGGTGAAGCAAGTTTTGGCTTTGAACATCAAGGGCATCTACACCATCAAAGAATACAAACGTTTGTATCCCGAGGGTGAATCGGCGGCTCACATTGTTGGTTTCACCAACGTGGAAGACAAAGGCCAAGAAGGCATTGAGTATATTTTTCAAGATCAACTCTCTGGCAAACCTGGTGCAAGACGTGTTATCAAAGATCGCTTGGGGCGTGTGGTGGAAGATGTGGGGCAAATGACCCCCCCTGTTGATGGCGAAGATTTGCAATTGAGCATTGACAGCAAGGTGCAGTTTTATGCCTACCAAAAACTGCGCGAAGCGGTCTTAGAAAACAAAGCCAAAGCAGGCAGTGTGGTGGTGCTGGATGCGCAAACAGGAGAAATTTTGGCCTTGGCCAACTATCCTAGTTACTCACCCGACAAGCGTGTCAATTTGAGTGGCGAGCAATTGCGCAATCGCGCACTCATCGATAGCTTTGAGCCTGGCTCCACAATGAAGCCTTTTGCCATTGCAGTCGCATTGGAAAAAGGCATCATCAAGCCGGAAACCATCATTCAAACTGCGCCTGGCAGCATCAACATCACGGGTTCAACGATCACCGATTCGCACCCTCACGGCGCGCTCACTGTGAATGAGGTGATACAAAAATCGAGCAACGTGGGGACGGTCAAAATTGCCATGCAATTGCAGCCCCGCGAAATGTGGGAAATGTTCACTGCTGTGGGTCTCGGCCAGAAACCTCAATTGCCATTTCCAGGCGTGGTCAGCGGTCGCTTGCGGGCTGCCAAAACTTGGCGCCCGATTGAACAAGCCACCATGAGTTATGGCTATGGTGTATCGACCAGTTTGTTTCAAATGGCACGGGCGTACACCATTTTTGCCAGTGACGGTAAATCGTTGCCAGCCACCATGATTAAGAGCGGTCAAATTCCAGCGGGTGTGCCTGTGATCAGTCCAGAAAACGCACAGGCCATTCGCCACATGCTGAACTTGGCAGCAGGCCCTGGCGGGACAGCCCAAAAAGCGCAAACCATGGGCTATTCGGTAGGCGGTAAAACTGGCACGGCGCACAAGCAAGAGGGCAAAGGCTACGCAGGTAAAAAATACCGCGGTGTGTTTGTGGGCATGGCTCCTATTGAAAAACCACGCATT
>SXXD01000205.1 GCA_005789685.1 Burkholderiales bacterium | reverse complement strand
GATCGCCGTTTTTTAAATTAAGACCTGCTACACGTTCATTGCCATCCATCACGCAAACAAACATGTCCTTCGTGGCAACCATGTAAACATATTCTGGCGCCTTCTTGGGTGCGGCCGGAACCAACTCAGTTTCTGCATCTTCCCATAAGCACTTCTTAGCATTCTCAGACATGGCTGTAGCGACTTCTTGTGCCTTTTGAGCTGATGCCGAGTTAGCAGCACTGGATGCACTGTCTGCTAGCGCAGGTGTGGGCTGAATGGTTTGTTCTTGACCTTGTAATTTGGTCTCGTCTGCCGTTGGCTTAACTTCAGCGGTGGGTAAGTTGTCCGTCACAGCGCTTTTGGCTGAAGGTGCACTGGGCTGAGGCTTGTCCAATTCAAGCAGACCAAAAATTGCGAAGCATACCATACCCACTAACAACAGCCCCCAAGTCATATTTTTCGAAAAGACAGTAGGAGGTGCCACTGCTGGGCTGGACTCAAATGAGTGTTGGGTCGCTGCAAGTGGAACAGGTGTTGGCTGAATTGGCTCCGATGCCAAGGGCTCTGCTTTTGGCAATATAAAGACTGAATCTAAGGGTTCAATGGGATCAGGCGAAATGGCCTTGGAAGGCTCCAACGTCGTGGGCTTCGCGGCTGTTGGCTCTAACAAGTCATGTCCCAAGAATTTCAGTAACTTCTTGCCGGTGCTGTACTTGATGTCTGGGTTGTAGAAGGAGCTGTCTCCGCCGTCTTCGAGTTGAACCACTTGAGATTTAGAGACCGTATTGCGGTGCGCCACTGAGGAAACGTCCAAGTTTGCGTTTTCCCGCAATTTTTTAAGTAGCGCCCCATGCTCTTGGGACCAGATAGGCTGCTGTTTTTGCATACTAAATAATTGGTTTTTAAGTTGGCTGAATACGCTAACATTAGGCATCATATTCAGACTTCATGAACATAGCAATCAAAATCAGTGGATTGACCAAACTGCTCGTTTTTTTAGTAGACGTTAGACAGGTGAATCCCTAAAATACACCTCCCAACCCTAAAACTTCCATGCAACTCATGTGGCTCTCTGGCCCTACCGGCCAGGTTAAATCTATTTCTATTACCGCTCGCACGGTCGTGCGTGGTGCGTTCTCGCTTGGCTTAGGCCTCATGCTTGTGGGTTTCTTGTTGAATTGGATAGGGTTGCGCTTTGCAGTGGAATACAACCCCGACTTGGCGCGCACCATGGGCGGTGTCACCACGGAAGCTGAACAACAGCGCATGGAGGCCATTTATCGCCAGCGGCTTGAGCAAGTGCGAAACTCCATGGAGCAAACCGTTGCTGAAGTCAAGCGGCTTGAGTCTTTGAAAAACAAGTTCATGGACCTGGCCACGCCTGTAGGTGCCAAGGTCAAACTCCCATCGAAAGATGATGCAAAGGGCGGCCCCTTTGTTTCGCCTGTGTTTAAAAATGGTTTTTTCCGTTTGCCTCTGCACACCGAATTGCAACAAACAGCCAACGATTTAGATGATGTTGTTGCAAAGTTAGGACATTATGAAAAGCAATGGCAGGGCCACTTGAGTTGGTTAGAAGCCTTGCCCATCGGGTTTCCCATTGAGGCAGATTTTCGATTGACCAGCGGCTTTGGTATTCGGAACGACCCCTTTACAGGTGCATTGGCCATGCACGAGGGACTTGATTTTTCTGCCGAAGTGGGCACGCCTGTGCTGGCCACCGCGCCAGGTGTTGTCGTTCGTTCAGAATGGGACAATGGCTATGGCAACGTGATTGAAATCAAGCATGCAGAAAACTACGTGACAAGGTACGCGCATTTAAGCAAGCGACTTGTGAAAGAAAACACCCACCTGACCAGGGGCGCGCTTATCGGCAATGTAGGAAGTACGGGTCGATCGACGGGCCCGCATTTGCATTACGAAATTTTTCAAAATGGGCGGGTTCTCAATCCTATGCAGGTGCTGCCTGTTAAATCTCTGAACAATTGATGTCCTTCAAGCGTGGCCATCTGAAACACATCCTCTATGTTTGAAAAACTCAAAGAAAAATCTTTCGCTTCCAGCCAAGAAAGATTTGACACACTGATTGGCCAAACGACCACCATTCATGGCCGCTTGGTTTTGCTAGACAGCGTTCGAATTGATGGCAAAGTGCTTGGCAACATTGAATCTGCTTCGGGCAATAAAATTACAGTCGCCATTGGCTCTTCAGGTGAAGTCACTGGCGACATTACCGCACACCGCATCATGGTGGCTGGCAAGGTGGATGGCAATATTTATGCGGCTGAGCGGGTAGAGTTTCACAAAGACTCTATTGTGAATGGCGATATTTCTTATGGCTCCATTGCTGTAGAGCATGGCGCAAGGTTGTTGGGCTTGGTGATTCAAAATAAAACCGCATCAGACTCGGCCTCAGGCGCCAAGGCCGCTATTCAAAACGCGCAAGTTGCTAAAGAAAAACGTTAAAGCAAGCAGCAGCGACTTGAAGAGGCAAATGCACCTGCATCAGGAGTTTTTGAGCAGCTGATTCAGTTTGTTCAGGCTTTGTTTCAATTCAGGATCTGACTCAATTTCCCGCTTTTTGTTTTTGACCAAACTGGCAACATCCAGGTGGGTTGGGCTGCTTTCTTTGTGAAGCGAGTGTTGGCGTGCCAGCATGGCCCATGAATAGGCCAAGCTAAGAATGAGCCAAGCAATCCATACGCTGCCAGAGTCAACATTTCCCTGAGGGCTTATGTTTGAAAGCTCGGTGAGAAATGAACCCCATGGCAAGCTTAAGAAGACGCTCAAGCCATCTTTGCCAGAGGCCATGACAAAGCTGACCCAAACAAAGCCCATCCAATTTAAAACGAAAAACGAATTGGCCAAAAAACTGGAAAACATACGCCACAACTTCATGTCTTCAGTGCATTCTTAATTCGTTGATTCAAAGACTCGGCAATTTGGACGCGAACTTTGGATGTTGCATGAATCTCGACTTCGTTATGATAGGCGTGATTGACAAACTCAGCGGTCAAATTGCGCAAATTTTCGATGTCAATGGCGACTTCATGAAGCTTCTGTTCAAGAAGTTGTTGCTCGTTTATTTTTTCAGAGATCTTTTCAATGCTGGCATTGACTTGCGTCCAAATTTCAAGCCGAGGGTCGTCAAGTTTGAGTGAGTTAAAAACCTCAACAATGGAGGCGCCCAACTCGGTCAGTGACTCTGGTGCAGGTGCTTTAGTCGCTGAGGGGGGCGGGGCTTCTCTTAAAAGAGGCGCCGGATTGGCAGATGGGGCCAGCGATGACGCTTGTGGTTGACGCACTTGCGCCTCATCTTCATCTACTTCAATGCGCTCCTCAGATGGCTGAACCCAACCGGCTCTGGGGTCAAAACGCATCATCACGAGCTTAGGGTTTTGCTGGCTCATGGGGGTCCTTTAGAAAAATAAGTTGCCAAGAATCGTTTTTTTATGTAAATTCGATAATAGGGCAAATTTTCCCCCCACGCAATTGTTAAGTTCTTTTTTCTTTGAATACAGTGAGTTACAGATGACAGCTAAACTGAAAATCCTCATCACCAGTCAAAAGGGTGGCGTAGGGAAAAGCACTGTTTCTGCCAATTTGGCTGCTTTTTTTGCCCATGTGGCTCAAAAAACCACGAGCCTGGTAGATCTAGACCACCAAGCCACGGCTGGCAAGTGGGTCAGAAATGCCGCGCCTTTAGGCATACAGTGTATTTCTGTTCAATCACCCAATAACAAAGGCTCTGGCCTGGCTTTGTTGCAGGCCAAGCAAGCACTCAGAAGTGTTTCAAGCCAAACCGAAGCGGTCATAGCCGATCTCACATGGACAGATATTTTGCCAGCCGAATTTTTGTTTGATTTCGATTTGGTGCTGGTCCCAACCTCATTGTCGCGTGTCGAACTGGACAGCACACTCGAGTTTGTCAACCGTTTCGGATTTGTTTTCAACTCAACGATGCGAACGCCGCCCAAGTTGGTCATTGTGCCTAGCCGGGTGGCCAATTTGGAAACCTATTCCAACGTGTTCATGCAGTCATTCAATACGAGTTTTTTCATGTCACCCCCTGTGATGTTCAATGAAACAGCCAGTGAGTTTTTTGGAACAGAGTTTTTTGTCACAGCGCAAAGCGAAGAAATTCGTGAAAACTTCATTGACTTTGGCAATGCCATTGTCCAACTGGGCCGAAGCCAATTGAGTGATAAGAAAAGCATAACCAGCTTGTATCAGCCCAAAATGAGCGGATCAATCTTAGACAGGTTTCGTGCCGGCATGAATGAAAAGGCCAGCATCAGGCCCGTTAATGCAGCCAATGATTACGCAAAGACCAGTTTCAAAGACAAAGTGAAGGCCGTATTGCCCGCCTTGCCCGCCTTCCTGCAGGTCAGAAATTACAAATAAAGTCTGTTCAAACAAATCAAAAGGGCCTCTGATGAGGCCCTTTGCACATGGGTGATTGAACACGCAATAAAGTGTCTTAAACTTGGCTCATGTTGCCGCGGACTTGGCCGCCGCGTTCAATTTCAATTTCACCGTACTCTAATGTGCCGTTCACTTTGCCAGTGCTTCGAACGATCAGCAGCTGACGGCTGCTGATGTCTTTGTTCAGCTCGCCCTTCACGTCCACGCGGTCTGCCTTGATGGTGCCTGTTACACGGCCTGTTTGGCCAATGAGTAAATTGCTCACAGTCAGGTCGCCATCAAATTGACCTTCAATCACGGCTTCGTCAGGTGCGTTGATGCTGCCTTTGAAGGAAACGCCTTCGCCGATGAAAACACTGTTTTGTTTGGTGGTAGGGTTCATTTTGAAAGCGACTTAGAGTTGAATAGGGTACATGGAATGGTGCGATGGTGATTACTTTGCTAAAAGCAACTCACCCTTGATAGACGCGCCTTTTTGAACAGAAAGTGTTTTGTAAACCACATGGCCATCGACAGTTGCGGAGGATGTGACTGTGAGCTCTTCGCATGTGGCCGTGCCTGAAAATCGGCCCTTGATGTGAAAGTTTTTGCAGTTCACAATGCCGTCAACTTGACCGCGCGAGCCGATGGTCAGCTCATCTACATTAACCTGACCATTCAAAGAGCCTTCAACGTGGATGGTGCCTTTGGCAGACAACTCACCCTTGAAGTAAAAGCCTTCGCTCAGAATAGAAGGCTTAGAAACGTTGGCCTGAAGCATGCCCATCACCCCGTTGCCGCGCTGCTGGGGTGCACTTGGCGTGACATTGGGTGTGACATTGGGTGTGGTGGCCGGCGCAACTGGCATGGCAGGCTCTTCTTCTTTAACAAGCACAATTTCTTCAGGCGCGACTGGTTCAGCCGCTTCTTCAGGTTCTTTGTTGGCGTTATTTGGAGCTGATTTGAATTTGTTGAACATGCTGAGCCGTCCGGATGACTTTTTGTGGGTTGACAGGATAGCCACCCACCAATATTTCTAGGTGTAAGTGCTTCCCAGTGGAAACGCCCGTGTTGCCAATGTAACCCAAGACAGAATCGTGGTTAACTTTGTCACCAACTTTAACCAACAACTGCGACATGTGGGCATACAGCGATTCAATGCCATTGGTGTGGCGCACTACAACCGTATTGCCGTACTGTGGGTGATTTTGTGAAAGAACGACCACGCCTTCCTTAACTGGGTGTACCTTGTCGTTCCCATTTTCGCTAAGCAGGTCCAAGCCCGTGTGAAAGTGAGATTGACCAGTGATGGGGTGTTTGCGGATGCCAAAGTCTGAGGTCAGAGCGTAATTGCTGACAGGCATTTTGTTTGGAAGTGCAAACAAGACATCGCGCAGTGCACGATTTGTGGCCAATTCATCGGCCACTTTACCCCGAAGTAATGGGTTGTTGTTAATGTCGTCGGTTAAGTTGAATCCGCCCTTGGGATTGTTTTGTTGAATAATTTTGACAATTTTTTCGGTCAAACCAGATGAATCTAGCTGAGATTTGAAGGACACATTTTCTTGGGACACCGCAGCCGTGGAGGTGTCAACATAACGGCGAATGCTCATGTCTCTGTCGCGAATAGACTGAGCCAAAGCAACCATCTGATCTTCGCTCATTTCGATGACGTCACCAGATTGAGCGTCGGCGGTGCCACTGACGAGGGCCTTGAAAACTTCTTGATGTGATTTCTCTAGCCGAGCTCTACTGATTTGCAGGCTGATGGTGATGATTGAAAGAACAATCAGCGCCGTGGACAAAGAGGTGAGTGTGACGATGCTGCCACGAACCAACATGCGCTGGAGTTTGGCAGAGATCGCAAAATATTGAAGGTCACCGTTTTGTTCAAAAATAATTCTTGAATCTTGGTAATCTTTGCGCCACCAATGAAGCAATGTTGAGGGAAGCGACAACACGCTTAGCCAGAGCAATCTTGCTAATTGCATGTCAGGTGCCGGTTAAACAGGCGCTGGGCCGTTGTTTAAAATTGAGGCCGCGTTCAACGTACCTTCAATGGCTTGAGTCAAAGTCCCTTCGATCTCGCCGCCCTTTTCAATTTCAATTTCGACGTAATGAATCTTGCCGGTGATCTTGCCAGTAGAGCGAATGATCAAACTCTTCTCGCTCACCACCGTGTTGTGCAGTTGACCGCGAACATCAATGACTTTGGCTGAAATGCGGCCCGTGATTTTGCCAGTGGGGCCAATCAAAACTTCTTCAGCTGTTAAGTCGCCCTCAATGATGCCATTGACCACGGCTTTAGAGGGTATAAAAAACACCCCCTTGACGGTAACGCCATCGCCAATAACGACGCTTTCAAGTGAATCTGCTGGATTTGCCACATTTGCTCCCTAATTGGGGAATTTTAGCAAATTACTAGCGCTTGAGCTTGGAAAACTTTTCAGGCAAAAGAGTACTTTTGAATTATTGATCCATCACCATGCCAAGCTCAAAGGGAATATCGTCCAAACAAGCGCTGGTTTGTCCTTTGGGCCCGCGGTCAATAAACCGAATGGTCACCATGAGTTTGTTGCCGTGTACTTCGGGCGTCGCCTTGAGTTTAGGGTCTACCCAAATTTGAACCAGCTTGCATTTTCCTTGCGGAATGCTTTGTCTATACTCGCCACCCTTGGCCAATAAACGAGAGTGTGATGCATTGCCCCGAGTGAGCCCCATTAAAAAGGCAACGCTTTCTCTGAGGGGTTTGAAGAAATCTAGCCAATTCAACAGGTCTTCCCTCCGATCTTCGCCGCTGCGGTGTTGCCAAGCAAAATATCGAGGTGCATCAAACGGGCTGGTTCCGCCAGGCAGTCCCATGCCTTCGCGAAGTTTGTACAGCCATTCATCGTCGGCAATCATGTGAGCCAACTTCTTTTTTTGCGAGTGCAGTGCCACGATATGTTGTTCAACCTGCGCTAGCAGTTCAGTCAGAACCGTGACAGAAACCTTGGGGTTACCTCGGTAGCCATTCAATTTGGCTTTTTGGGCATTCAGTTGCGCCAAGATTTGGGCGCTTAAGTCGAATTGATCGTCTAAATCGGCAATTTCAAAAAGGCACAAAAGGCAAAAGTGGTGGTCTATGGCGAAAAACCGATTGATCAGCACATCGACCCTAGAAAACAAGGTCTCAACCCGCAAGAAATTGCTGGTGAGTTCGTCAAGGGGGTGTTCAAAAAGTATCGCGGCCACTTTGCTTGGGGTCAATGTTCATTGCCTGAATCTGGCAATGATACCCGTCATTTTCGGCCACATTGTGCGTATCATTGGCACATTCGCCACTCCACTGACAGAAATCCATGACCGACTTTGGCGCCAGCAGCAACTCGTCTGAATCTGAAATCTTCTTCAGAATGACGGACCGCTTGCAGATGGAAAGCTGTGCCATGGCCATGGTCAAAGATGGTAAGAGCGTGGTTATTTCCAGCAAAACCACCGAGCTGATTGATCATTTCGGCGCTGCCTTTATTCGTCGCCTTAAAAGAGCACTGCCAGATACACCCATTGAAGTTTTCATGCCGCCTGACACCGAGGCCATGCTAGAACGCTTCAACAAATTGCTCACCACCATCAAACTGGATGAAGCCACCAAGCCCAGGGGCGGTCAGTTGCCTGAAAAAATTTGGGTGGTTCATGATGCCAATGCTTTGGCCACGCATGAGCTTGATTTGTTCACACGGCTCATTTTGCAATTTCCTGGTGCAGGCATTGGTGCGGTCTTGATGTTTGCTTCTGAGAGCCCACAAGCGGATAAACTGGCTACACAAAACAAACAGTTTGTTTCTTGGGCGTTGGAGTTGCCGACACCCGAGCAAAAACTCAGCGCCATTCAGCAAGCCAGGAAAAATGGCAACGAAGAAATGGCGGTTGAGTTTTTCAACAAACTGGCCAAAGCAAGCACTAAAAAAACCACCCCCTTACTGAATGCAGCAGTGGCAAGCGGCGGTGCCTCCAAAGCAGCCGCACCCCAGAAAGACAAATCCAAGAATCCGAAGAAATCAAAAAAATGGACATGGATCTTGGCCGTGTCTGCCTTGCTTCTCAGCTCTATGGGCGTGGCAGCCATCTTGCACCCAGAATTAAGCGAGAAAGTGATTTCGCAGGTCTCTGGTTTTTATGACGATGTGCTGGCACTGGGTTCCCCCGAAAAGAAAAAAACGGCACAAAACAATGCAATGAAAGCAGAAAGCGCTGCAGACAACAAATTAGAAACAAACCCTGACACAGCGCCTGAAAAAGTGGCAGCACCCGGACAGCCCAAGGACGATGCCAACAACCCACCACCGGGCCCTCCTGCCGACTTGAAGCCCTACACCGCTAAACCAGAAGCGCCTGTTGCCACTCCGCCAGTTGGTCCAGCTACTCCGCCAGTGGCAGCAGCTACGCCTGCTAAGCCGGCCAAGGTCATTACAGAGCTACCTGATGTGGCAGTAAAGGGGCGCTTGTGGCTGAGGGGCTTGCCAGAAGACACATTTTTGTTAGAGCATGGTGTTTATGAAACAGTGAAGCAGGCTCAAAGCACAATCAAGACAAAGGCTTGGTTGGCCAACGCCCGCATTGTTCCCGTTTACCAGCAGGGCAAAGACGACTCTAAGTTTGCCGTTGTGACCGGGCCCTTCAGATCCAGAGACCGCGCTAAAAACACCATGGTGCGGCTAAATTTGCCATCTGATGTCACCATCAAACCCCAGGGCACATTGCTTTCGCAGTCCAAACCACCGCAATGAACATTTTGCTCATTGAAGACGAACAGCGAATTGCAGATTTCATTGTTGCAGGTTTTACCGATGTGGGATTTACAACACACTGGGAACAAGATGGTTTTCGCGGCCTTAACACGGCCTTGATCAAAAACTTTGACGCCATTGTTTTAGACCTCACATTGCCCATGATGGATGGCCTGACGGTGTTGGCTGAAATTCGCCGAAAAAACTTAGCCACCCCCATCATTATTTTGTCGGCCCGCACAGATTTGACCGATCGACTGCAAGGCTTTGAAAAAGGCGCCGACGACTATTTGGCCAAACCATTTTTTATTGAAGAACTCATCATTCGAATTAAAACAGTGGTGAGTCGCAAGCAGGGCAGCGTCGAAAAAACCATGGTTCAAAGTGGCCTCACGCTAGATCGTTTTACCCGAGTGGCCCATTGGAAAACCATTAAAGTTAATTTAACGCAACGTGAGTACTTGCTGTTGGAATGCTTGATGCTTTCGCCGGGGCAAATTTTTTCAAGGCAACAAATTCTGAAGCAAGTCTGGCAAATCGATTTTGATCCGGGTACCAATGTGGTGGATGTGTGTGTGCAAAGGCTTCGAAAAAAACTAACCGACGACAAAATGCCAGAGGGCGAACAGTTTCCCATTGAGACCATTCGCGGCGTTGGGTATCGGTTTAACAACTACTGATTCAAATGATTCAATCTTTCCGACTGAACGTTTTTTTGGGCGTGCTTGCTTGCATGCTGATATTTGCGGTTGCCACTCGCATCATGGTTCGGCAAGTTTCGGAAGGCCCTATCTTGCTGTACCTACATGAAAATTTGGGCAAGCACATTGACAACGAAATTGAGGAATTGAAGCAATCGCCTCAGAACAAGATCGATGTGGCTTCGCAAGTTCAAATCGTTCAATACAACTTGGGAAAATCGTTTTCCGATTTAAAACCGAACGAGTTACAAGTGTGGATGGCGGGCGGTCCTTCACAAGACCAAAAGCAATTGGCAGCATTGATTGAAAACGCAAATTGGCGAGACTTGAATTTTGCGATTGAAAAACCTGGTATGACATTGGCCGAAGTTGGTTTTCAAGG